>DCDI01000071.1:0-6440 GCA_002316345.1 Phyllobacteriaceae bacterium UBA1059
CGATATTGTCAAACACCGTCATATGGCGGAACAGCGCGTAATGCTGAAACACGAAGCCGACATTGCGCTCTTGCACGGATCGATGCGAGGCGTCTTCGTCGCCAAAGAACACCGAGCCGGCTGTCGGACTTTCCAGCCCGGCGATCAGCCGCAGCAGCGTCGTCTTGCCGGAGCCGGATGGTCCCAGAAGCGCGTTCAGCTCGCTCGTCTTGATGTCGAGCGAGACATCGTGGAGCGCCGGAAAGTTCTCGAATTCCTTGCGAACATTGCGGATGGAAACGCTCATGGTTGCAAACTCAATGCTTTGCCGTGGCGGCCATTTCGTCGCCATACCGGAATTCAAGGAAGGATTTCAGAACGAGCGTCACCAGCGCCAGCAAGGCGAGCAGCGAAGCCACTGCGAAGGCGCCGACGGCATTATACTCGTTATAGAGGATCTCGACATGCAGCGGCATCGTGTTGGTGAGGCCGCGAATATGGCCGGACACCACCGACACCGCGCCGAACTCGCCCATCGCGCGCGCGTTGCACAGCAGCACGCCGTAAAGCAGCGCCCATTTCACATTCGGCAGCGTGACATACCAGAAGGTCTGCCAGCCGCTGGCACCAAGCGAAAGCGCGGCCTCCTCGTCGCCCGAACCCTGATCCTGCATCAACGGGATCAGCTCGCGCGCCACAAACGGAAAGGTCACGAAGATCGTGGCCAGCACGATGCCCGGAACCGCAAACAGGATCTCGATACCGTGGCTCTTCAGCCAGGGGCCAAGCACGCTGCCGCCGCCAAACAGAAGCACGTAAACCAGACCCGCGATGACCGGCGACACGGAAAACGGCAGATCGATCAGCGTAATCAGGAACGCCTTTCCCTTGAACTCGAACTTGGCGATCGCCCAGGCGGCAGCGAGGCCGAAGACGATATTGAGCGGAACGGAGATCACCGCCACTGTCAGCGTCAGCCGCATTGCGGCCATCGCATCGGGCTCGACCAGCGAGGAGAGATAGGTGCTCCACCCGCCGGCGAAAGCCTGGATGAACACCATCACCAGCGGCGTAACGAGAAACAGCGCGAGGAACAGAAGCGAGATCGCGATCAGCACGATGCGCGTCGTCAGGCTTTCCGTGACCGCGCTTTTCAGCGGGCGCAGCGGCGTTTGCGCGAAAGACTGCTCAAGCGCCATAGCCATACCTCCTGCGGCTCCAGGCCTGGATGAGGTTGATGACGAGCAGCATCACGAAGGACAGAAGCAGCATGATCGTGCCCGTCGCGGCAGCGCCGCCATAGTTGAACTCTTCCAGCCGGATCACGATCAACAAGGGCGCGATCTCGCTGACATAAGGAATGTTGCCGGCAATGAAGATCACCGAGCCATATTCGCCGACGGCGCGGGCAAAGGCGAGCGCGAAGCCGGTCAGGATCGCGGGCGTGAGCGCGGGCAGCAGAACGCGCGAAATCGTCTGACGCCGACCGGCACCCAGCGTCGCTGCGGCTTCCTCCACCTCGCGGTCGATTTCTTCCATTACCGGCTGCACGGTGCGCACCACGAATGGCAGGCCGATAAAGATCAGCGCCACGATGATGCCGAGCGGCGTGTAGCCGAGCTGGATGCCGAGCGGCTTCAAAAAACCGCCGATCGGCCCGTTCGGCGCATAAAGTGTGGTCAGCGCAATGCCCGCCACCGCAGTCGGCAGCGCAAAAGGCAGATCGACGATCGCATCGATAATACGCCGGCCGGGAAAGCGATAGCGCACGAGAACCCAGGCCAGGATCGTGCCGAACACGACATTGACCAGCGCCGCTACCAGCGAGGTGCCAAAGCTCACCTGCAGCGCGCGAAGCGTCCGCTCATCGCTGGCGATCGCCCAGAACGCGGCGGGACCGATCGCGGCGGAGCGCCACACCAGGCCGGCAAGAGGCAGCAGGATGATCAGCGTCAGGTAGACAAGCGTGAAGCCGAGCGTCAACCCGAAGCCGGGAAGAACACTCGGTTTCTTCAATCGCCAACCTGCGCCGCTCGAAGCGGCAGCGTTCATTTACTTACCCGGCTTGTACAACTGGTCAAAAGTGCCGCCATCGCCGAAATGGGTCGGCTGCGCCTTGGCCCAACCGCCAAACAGCGGATCGTCGATCGAGATCAGCTTGATCTGCGTGAACTGCTTGAGCTCCTCGGCCGGCACGAGATCGGGCTTGGACGGGCGATAATGATGCTTGGCTGCCAGGCGCTGGCCTTCCTCGGAATACAGATATTCGAGATAGGCTTCCGCCACCTTGCGTGTGCCCTTGGCGTCGACATTGGCGTCCACCACCGCAACGGGCGGTTCGGCCAGGATCGACTGCGGCGGGAACACGATGTCGAACTTGTCTTCACCGAACTCGTCGGCCGCCAGATAGGCTTCGTTTTCCCAGGCCAGCAGTACGTCGCCGAGCTCGCGCTGCGCAAAGGTCACGGTTGAGCCGCGCGCGCCGGTGTCGAGGATCGGCACATGCTTGAAGAGCTCTGCAATGTAATCGCGTGTCTTGGCTTCATCGCCGCCGAACTTGTCGTTCGCCCAGGCCCAGGCTGCCAGATAGTTCCAGCGTGCACCGCCGGAGGTCTTCGGGTTTGGCGTAATGACCTCGACGCCGTCCTTGACCAGATCGCCCCAATCGTTGATCGCTTTCGGGTTGCCCTTGCGCACCAGGAATACGATCGTCGAGGTGTAAGGCGACGAATTGTTCGGCAGGCGCGTGCGCCAGTCCGGATTGATCTTCTTGGTGGCTTCAACAATCGCGTTGATGTCGCTTTCCAGCGCCAGCGTCACCACATCGGCTTCAAGCCCGTCGATCACCGAGCGCGCCTGCTTGCCCGAGCCGCCGTGCGACTGCTTGNNCCGAGCGCGCCTGCTTGCCCGAACCGCCATGCGAAGCCTGGATCGAAACGTCTTCGCCGGTATCGGCCTTCCACTTGCTTGCGAAGACGGCGTTGTAATCCTTGTAAAGCTCCCGCGTCGGATCATAGGACACGTTGAGCAGGGTGGTTTGCGCGAAAGCAAAACCCAGGCCGCCGAACTGCGCGGCGCCAGCCAGCACGGCCGTCAGGAAGAGTGTTCTGCGATTAAGTCTCATGCCGTTCCAGCCCCGTTGAACAGCATCAACTCTAGCGGCTTTATAGACAATGCATTGGCATGAGATTTCGAAATCGCGAATGTTGTGAGAATGGATTGCTAAATTTCTAAATCATATCTGCATGCCGCTTGAGATAAGGGCATGATGGCTCCGATCGCATACCGGGTCACCGGCGCCGCGCCAGCTCCTGAAGCGGGCTGTTCAACGCTTCAGCTTGGCTGACCACATGATGCTGGACACGCCCGACCAGGACCAGCAGGCACCCGATCAAGAAGGCTGCGGCTCCGAGGAGCAGCATGACAAAGGGGATCATCGTCGGCCCGCTGTAGCCGGACCACGTCATGATCCCCCAATAGCCATAGAACGATACGAACGGACCGATCACAAACAATGCCGCGCCAATCCAACCGCGCAGATCAAACCGCATCCGCGTCGTGATCGTCTGAGACGCCCCCATTACATCCCTCAAGCACAAGCCATCTGCGTCACATCGATGCGACGCAAGATGAAGAATGTCATCATCAAAGGCAGGATGCCAATGGTGATCCCGACAGGAATCGAACCTGTGACCTACAGATTAGGAATCTGTCGCTCTATCCTACTGAGCTACGGGACCATGCGGGACGTTTCATAGCCTGTTCGGCTGAGAACAGGCAAGCATCTCCGCAAGGATCGTTCGTTCAGCTTTGCTGGGCAAGCGCGGTTTCGGTGAGCTTGACCCAGTAGCTGATGCCGTGCGGGATCGCTTCGTCGTTGAAGTCGTAGGCGGGATTATGGAGGCCGGCACTGTCGCCATTGCCTAAGAAGATGAAGGCGCCCGGTCGCTTTTCCAGCATGTAGGAGAAGTCCTCGCCCGCCATCATCGGCGGAACATCGAGGTCGACGCCGTTGACGCCGGCAACCGCGATGGCGGTTTCTCCGGCGAACCTGGCTTGTTCGGCGTGGTTGAAGGTGACGGGATAGTTGAAGTCGAAGTCGACATCGATCGTGGCGCCATTGGCCGCGCCGATGCCCTCGCAGATTGCGATGATCCGGTCGCGGGCGTGAGATGCGACTTCGGTGCGCAGCGTGCGCACCGTGCCGGCGAGCTCCACCTGTTCGGGGATGATGTTGTGCGTTTCGCCACCGTGGAACTTGGTGACCGACAAAACGGCGGAGTCGATCGGATCTGTGTTGCGCGACACCACCGTCTGCAGCGCCTGCACGATCTGGCTGCCGATCACGATAGGGTCGATCGTGCGATAAGGCATGGCCGCATGGCCGCCGCGCCCTTTGATCGTCAGCGTGAACTCGGCCGTCGCCGCCATGATCGGACCCGACCGGATCGCGAACTGACCGACGGGTAGGCCGGGCTTGTTGTGCATGCCATAGACGGTTTCGATGTTGAACCGTTCCATGATGCCTTCCTGCACCATCACGCGCCCGCCACCGCCGCCTTCTTCGGCCGGTTGGAAGATCACGGCGACAATTCCTGCGAAGTTGCGCGTCTCAGCAAGATACTTGGCCGCGCCCAGCAGCATGGCGGTATGACCGTCATGGCCACAGGCATGCATGGCGCCGGGCGTGGTAGAGGCATAGGGCGCGCCGGTGATTTCGGTCAGCGGCAGCGCATCCATGTCGGATCGCAGACCGATCGTCGGACCATCGCCGAGCCGGCCCTTGATCAAGGCCACCACGCCTGTCTTGGCAAAGCCAGTTTCAACCGTGTCGCAGCCGAACTCGCGCAGCTTACCTTCCACGAAGGCTGCCGTTTCATGGAGCTCAAACATCAATTCGGGTCTGGTATGCAGCGCCCGACGCCAGCCTGTGACCTCATCCTGCAATTCGGCGGCACGGTTGAGGATAGGCATTCGCAGGCACTCCGATAAAGACAGGGAAAGGCTATAGCTTGCACACAAGCGGGGTCAAGCAAGGTTGCCGTTGCCTTCTTGAAGCCTCCACTCTTGCCTTGTTGAGGTCCCCCATCTTGCCTTCTTGAAGCCAAAGTGAAGTCTTAACGGCACTCAGCGTTTGGATTCCTTGGACGCCTCGCTGTATACTTCGCCCAATCTTCCCAGGCACGGACCCGGATCTTTGACCAGAAAGCTGTTTGCCGCGCTTCTTTCCGCAGGTCTGCTGACCACCCTTCACGGCCAGGCATTTGCCGGCCCGTCGATCGTGGTGGACACCGGCACCGGCAGGGTCCTCGAGCAGGAAGATGCCTATAAGCGTTGGTATCCTGCCTCGATCACCAAGCTGATGTCGGTTTACGTGACCTTCCGCGCCATCCAGGCCGGCGAGATCACGCTGCTGTCGCCGGTGGAGATCAGCAAGAGGGCCACCAAGGAACCGCCGAGCAAGATGGGCTATCCCGAGGGCTCCGTGCTGTCGGTCGACAATGCCTTGAAGATCATGATGGTGAAGTCCGCCAATGACGTCACCACCGCGCTTGCCGAGACTGTCGGTGGCTCGGTCGCCGGCTTTGCAGAGCGTATGAACAAGGAAGCGGCGCGGCTCGGCATGAACGGCTCGCATTTCATGAATGCGCACGGCCTTCAAGATGAAAACCATTACACCAGCGCGCATGACATCGCCGTTCTGGCCACCGCACTGCACCAGGATTTCCCGCAATATGCCGATTATTTCGACATCGAGGCGATTGCGGCCGGCGATCAGGTGATCCCCAACCACAACGGGCTGATCGGCAGCTTCGAAGGCGCCGATGGCATGAAGACCGGCTATACCTGCCCGGCCGGCTTCAATGTCGTGGCGACCGCCACCCGAAACAACCGGCAGATCATGGCTATCGTGCTCGGCGCCGTTTCGACGGATGCACGCGATTATCGCACGGCCGAGCTTCTGACCGCAGGCTTCGGCAAGTCGTCGGATGCCGCACCCCTCCTGGCCGATCTTCCCCGCAGCGGCGATGACCTGACCACTGCCGGGAACATGCGCAACGAGATCTGCACGGAAGAAGCGCAGAAGCGCATTGCCAAGACGCGCGATGCCGAAGGCAAGCCGCTGGTGCCCTCGCCCTTCCTCGTCGAAATGACGCGGCCGCGCGTCGTGGTCAGCGTGGCGCTTGGCGGCGCCACAGGTCCGAAGTCGACGCAGCCGCGCTTTGCCGATGTGCCGATCCCGACGCCGCGGCCCGATTACGAGCCCAACACCGCAGCCGCCGTCAGCGCGGTCGAACAAGGCGGCTGATACGTGTTTCCCATTCCCGTTTCCGTCCTGACCGGCTTTCTCGGCTCGGGCAAAACCACGCTACTCAACCGTCTGCTCAAGGATCCGCAACTGGCGGATACGGCCGTGATCGTCAACGAGTTCGGCGAAGTTTCTATCGATCATGCGCTGC
>DCDI01000071.1:6473-19561 GCA_002316345.1 Phyllobacteriaceae bacterium UBA1059
GCGCTGGTGGAAAGCGCCACCGACGGCATCATCGAGCTGGCAGGCGGCTGCCTGTGCTGCACGGTACGCGGCGAGCTGGTGGACACGCTGAGCGATCTGGTTGAGCGCCTGCGCGACGGCCGCATCGCCGCCATGAAGCGCATCGTGATCGAAACCACCGGCCTGGCCGATCCCGCACCCGTTCTGCATGCCCTGATGGCGCATCCCATGCTCGTGCGAACGCTGCGGCTCGATGGCGTGGTGACGACCGTCGATGCCGTGCACGGCACGCGCACGCTCGAAGCCCATCCGGAAGCGGTGAAGCAGGTCGCGGTTGCCGATCGGCTGGTTCTCACCAAGACCGATCTCGCCGATCCGGCAGGCGTGGCTGATCTGCGCGCCAGCTTGCACAGGCTCAATCCGAATGCCGAAATCCGTGAAGCGTCGCGCGCCGACGATCTCGTTTCGCTCCTTGCCTGCGGGCTTTATGATCCCGAAACCAAGAGCGTGGACGTGCAGCGCTGGCTCGGCCATGCCGCTCATGACGATGCGCACGATCATCACGACCATGACCATCATAATCATGGCGATCACGATCACCATAACCACCATCACCACCACACCAGCATCCGCACCTTCTCGCTGACCCATCCCGGTCCGATCCCGAGCGCCGCGGTGGAAATGTTCGTCGATTTGCTGCAAGCCAGCTATGGCGAGCGCCTCCTTCGCATGAAGGGCATCATCGAACTCAGCGAAGATCCGGCCCATCCACTCGTGCTGCACGGCGTGCAAACCATCCTCCATCCCCCTGCCCGCCTGCCCAAATGGCCGGAAGGCCCGCGCGGAACCCGCATGGTCTTGATCACCAAGGATGTGCCGGAAGATTACGTCCGCAAACTCTTCGCCGCCCTCACCAGCCGCCCCGCCGTGGATACCCCAGACCGTGCCGCGATGACAAACAACCCGCTCGCAATTGCCGGGCTGAAGATCTGAAAGCGGGTGACTGCGTCACCCCTTCACGATCGTAAAGCGGTGCCCGCCGTCCGTCGTCTCGGCTGAGATCAGCTGATGCCCGTCTTGCTGGCAGAAGGCGGGAATGTCGAGGCTGGCCAAGGGGTCGGTGGTTTCCACCACCAGGATCGCGCCGGATGCCATGCCCGCGAGACGCTTGGCGGTGCGCAGCACAGGCAGCGGGCAGTTCAGCCCGCGCAGATCATAGGTCTCGGCACTCAAGGAACGCGTTCGCCCGGGCGATCAGTTCGTCGATGCCATGCGCCGGCGCAGGCCGGACAGGAAGCCGGCTTTCGGCTCGGCAACACCGGTTTCCGGCGTCACGACAACCGGCGTGACTTGCGCGGCCGCGGGAACGGTTGGAGCCGGTGGAGTGGCGGCAGCAACAGCTTGGGCCTTCTTGGCGGCAGCTGCCTTCTCCTTGGCTTCCTTCTCGGCTTCCAACGCGGCCATCTTTCGGCCTTCAGGCGAGTCGATGCGGCCCATGCGCTCAGTCTGCGTCACGGAGCCGTCAGGGTTCAACGATGGCGGCTCCATCGGAACGCGTTCACCGCGCGAGCGCTTCTTGCTCCATTCGGCCACGATTGCCGCTTCCTTCAAGCCGCCAATGGACGACATCGGCGCGAGCTTGGAGCCGCCATTCGCTGCCGTGCTGAAGGCCGCTTCATAAGTCTTGGTGTAGGTCTGGTAGGCGGTCTGCAGCGACTCTGGCTGAGCCGTTACCGGGCAAGCGCCGGCCGCCGACATCGGCTGGTCCGAAATCTGGTTGAAGACATAGCGCTTTTCGCAGACATCGACCTTCGGCGGCACCTTGGTGATCTCGAAGTGGTCGTAGCCTTCCTTCAGCATGGTCCAGAACGCGTAGTTCGGATCATCCTTGTAGCGAGCCATGTTGGCCGCCGTCATCCGGAACGGAAACGCCTGGATCTGGAAAGAGGTCTGGCCGCCCTTGAAGGCTTCGCGGGCCAGCGCATAGATCTGGCCGACCTGTGCGTCCGTCATGGAATAGCAACCCGACGAAGAGCAGGCGCCATGCACCATCAGATGCTGGCCGGAGCGGCCGTGAACGCGATCATAGGCGTTGGGGAAGCCGATATTGAAGGACAGGTAGTAGCTGGAATTCGGGTTCATCTGGCCGGGCTGGACGGTATAGAACCCTTCCGGCGCCTGGCGGTCGCCCTCGATATATTTCGGGCCGAGCTTACCCGACCATTTGCAGATGTTGTAGGAGGCCAGCAGGTCGTAGCGGCCCGTCGTCTTCTGCTTCCAGACTTCGAGCTTGCCCTCTTCCTTGAAGATCCGGACCATGATCGGCGACGTCTGGGACATGCCCTTGGTCTTCATGTCGGAGATCAGCTTGGGCGATAGCTCTTGTGTCGCCTTGGGAGCGATATCGTCGATCGACCCGTTGCAGCCGGCGAGAACGACGGCGGACAGGATCAGGCTGGCGCGAAGAAGACGAAGCGGCATGGCGGCAGAACGTTTCCAGTGACCACGAACAGCAGGGTTGGCACCCCGATGGATCGCATTCTAGAGCCGTTAACCCTTACAAAAGATTACAACAAGCCCCGGAAGTGGCCGACCCCTCGGCATCCCTCTTTGAGCAGCTTCAAACGTACCGCAACGGCAAATTTGTGGCAGCCGCTGATCCCGTTTCTAGCCGTCGCTTAAAGCGTGCGGCCGATGGCGAGGAACTTGTCGCGGCGATGCTCGCGATAATCATGGGTCGCTTCGGCAAGCTCGCGGAAGCCGGCTGCGATCTGCTCACCGGCAGCCTGCATCACGGCTTCTGCGCCGCGATGGGCGCCGCCCAGCGGTTCTGCGATGATGCCGTCGATGACCTTCATCTCCAGAAGGTCCTGCGCGGTGATCTTCATGTTGGTGGCGGCGTCGCGGGCACGCGTCGAGTCGTGCCACAGAATGGACGCCGCTCCTTCCGGCGAGATCACCGAATAGATGGAGTGCTCCAGCATATAAACCTTGTTCGCCGTCGCAATCGCGATCGCGCCGCCCGAACCACCTTCGCCGATGATCACGGAAATGTTGGGCACGCGCAAACCAAGGCATGCCGAGGTCGAGCGCGCGATCGCTTCTGCTTGGCCACGTTCTTCCGCGCCGATGCCGGGATAAGCGCCGGCCGTGTCGACCAGCGAGATCAGGGGGATGCCGAATTTGTCGGCCAGTTCCATCACGCGCACGGCCTTGCGGTAGCCTTCCGGCCGCGCCATGCCGAAATTGTGCTTGAGGCGGCTTTGTGTGTCGGTGCCCTTTTCCTGGCCAATCACCGCAACCGGCTCGCCGCGGAAGCGCGCAAAGCCGCAAAGGAGGGCGTTATCCTCGCCGAAGGCGCGGTCGCCGGCCAGCGGCGTGTAATCGGTCATCAGTTGGGCGATGTAATCGACGCAATGCGGACGGTCGGGATGGCGCGCAACCTGCGCCTTCTGCCACGGCGTCAGCGCCTTGTAGGCATCGCGCAGCGCGTCGCGCGAGCGCTTTTCCAGCCGTGAGATCTCATCGGCCACATCGACGGCACCGCCGGTCTCGCTCAGCTTCTTGAGTTCAACGATCTTGCCTTCGAGGTCGGCGACCGGCTTTTCGAAATCGAGATAGTTGTACATGCAGCTGGCCAGAAACCCTCGGACTCGATACCCGTCAAACGGAAACAAACGGGAATACCCGTTCCGGGCTTGGCTGGCAAATAGCCCGCCAGCACCTAGTCGGCAAGCGGATGATGGTCATTCACCAGTGCGATCAGCCGCTTTTCCAGCACATGCGTGTAGATCTGGGTGGTGGAAATGTCGGCATGACCCAGCAATTGCTGCACCGCGCGGAGATCCGCACCGTTCTGCAGGAGGTGGCTTGCAAAGGCGTGGCGCAGCACATGCGGCGACAGATCGGCCGCGTTCAAGCCAGCCCTCGCAGCCAGTCCCTTCAGATCACGCGCAAAAACCTGCCGCGCCAGATGCCCGCTTTCCGATAACGCCGGAAACAGGAAGCGGCTGCCGGCATAGGCAGGTCTAGCAGCCCGCGCGCCGAGCCACGCCTTCATAGCCGCCTGCGCCTTGGCCGTCAGCGGCACCAGCCGTTCCTTGTTGCCCTTGCCCTTTACGAAAAAGAAGCGTTCGTCGCGGCGTGCCACGGTGACCGGCAGAGAAACCAACTCCGACACGCGCAAGCCGGTGGCGTAAAGCACTTCGATCAGCGCATGCATGCGCAGGGCATCAAACCGCGCATCATCGCTCGCCGCTTCCCCGACTTCCCTCTCGGCACGATCGAGCAGCAGCCCGACATTGTCTTCGCTCAGCGTTACCGGCAGCGAGCGATCCTTGCGCGGCATATCGAGCGTGCCGGTGGGATCGTCCGTCCGCACGCCTTCGGCATGCAGGAACTTGAAAAACTGACGCAGCGCCGACAACCGCCGCGCCTGCGAACTCGCCGCAAAGCCGCGCGCGGCGAGCGAGGTCAGATAATCCCGCAACTGCGGCGTTGCCGCCTCATGCAGCGGCCCCTTCACAGTGTCGGCCGCATCTTCCAGGTCGCGGCGATAGGATTGCAGCGTGTTGTCGCTGGCGCCGCGTTCGGCCACCATCATTTCGAGGAACGCCTCGATGCGGGCTCCACTCCCCGTCATGATCCGACCTTCATGGCTTGGGCGAAGACACGGCGTTGCGATCGAGCTGCTCGATCGGCACCGGCACAACCATCTGCGTTTGACGCGGCGACACGAAAGTCGCCAGCGCAAACATCGCTGCATAAACAAGCGCAAAGAGAATGACGATGACGGTCACGAACCGGAACAAAGTCGGCATAAACAGGCAGCCTCGATAATGCAGTCCGAGTCGGTCCGATCTTATCTGCTGCCCGCCCCACCAAGGCAAGGCCAGATGGTCGGCATGAGGCCGGGATGAGGAAGCGGAGTTGATGCTCGGCGCTTGACGCGATTGCTGTTTTGCGGTGCTTGTCGCCGCAACAAGGAGCCGTGATGACCCTTTCCGCCGAATCGCCTTTGCGCAACCAGCTCGTCAGCCGGCTGGGTTCGCGCGCAATCGTGTTTGTCGGCCTCATGGGTGCTGGAAAAACCTCGATCGGCCGCCGCGTGGCGCAGGCGCTCGACTTGCCTTTCGTGGACAGCGACCACGAAATCGAAACCGTTTCGCGCCTGACCGTACCCGAACTGTTCGAGCGCTATGGCGAGCCGGAGTTCCGTGCGTTGGAACACCGCGTCATCGAGCGCCTGGTGCGCGAAGGTGCAGGCATCGTGTCCACCGGCGGCGGCGCTTTCATGAATGCGCAGACACGCGCGGTCGTCGCGGAACACGCGATTTCGGTGTGGCTGAAGGCCGATCTCGACGTCCTCATGGAACGCGTGTCCAAGAAGCAAACGCGGCCGCTCCTCAAGACCGCCGATCCGCGCGCAACCATGGCCAAGCTGATGGACGATCGCTATCCCACTTACGCGCAGGCTGATCTCACCATCGAAAGCCGCGACGAGAAGCGCGAAGTCATCACCGCCGAGGTCATCGAGGCGCTCGACCGCTACCTTGACCTTGCGACCCGCAGGACCGCATCCGCATCATGACCATCAACCCGATCCGCACCGTGACCGTTGGTCTTGGCACCCGCGCCTATGACATCCTGATCGGCAAGGGCTTGATCGATCGCGCCGGCACAGAGATCCAGGCGCGCCTGCCCGGCATTCGCGTCGCGATCATCACCGACGAAAACGTCGCTGCGGCCGGTCATCTAACGCGACTGCAGGCCTCGCTGGACGCTTCGGGCATCGGCCATGCCGCTCTGACCCTGCCCGCCGGTGAAAAGACCAAGAGCTTCGATCATCTGCAGCAAACCGTCGGCGCCATCCTTGATGCAAGGCTTGAGCGCGGCGATGCGGTCGTGGCACTTGGCGGCGGCGTGATTGGCGATCTCGCAGGCTTCGCAGCCGGGATCGTGCGCCGCGGCATGCATTTCATCCAGATCCCGACCTCGCTTCTGGCGCAGGTCGATTCCTCTGTGGGCGGCAAGACCGGCATCAACACCGCGCAAGGCAAGAACCTCGTCGGCGTCTTCCAACAGCCGCGTCTCGTCCTGGCCGATACCTCCGCCCTAGACACTCTGTCCGAACGCGAATTTCGCGCTGGCTATGCCGAGGTCGCCAAATACGGCCTGATCGACAAACCCGACTTCTTCAGCTGGCTGGAAGCAAACTGGCGCGACATCTTCGCCGGCGGCCCCGCCCGCACGGAAGCCATCGCCGCATCGTGTCAGGCCAAGGCCGATGTGGTTGCTCGCGACGAGTTCGAAACCGGCGACCGCGCTCTGCTCAATCTCGGTCACACCTTCGGCCATGCCCTGGAATCCGCCACCAACTATGACAGCGCCCGCCTCGTGCATGGCGAAGGCGTTGCGATCGGCATGGCCCTGGCGCACCGCTTCTCTGCTCGGCTCAACCAAGCCAGCTATGACGACGCCATCCGCGTAGAGGCGCATCTGAAAGCCGTCGGCCTGCCAACCACGCTGTCCGATGTTCCAGGCGGCCTGCCGGACGCCGAAAAGCTCCTCAGCTACATCGCGCAAGACAAGAAGGTACAACGCGGGGCACTGACCTTCATCCTCACCCGCGGCATCGGCCAAAGCTTCATCGCCAAGGATGTGCCGGCGTCAGAGGTGCTGGCATTCCTGCGGGACGGGTTGGCTGGAAGATAGGCTTTGAAGCTTAGACCGCAGCCAGAGTGGGAATGCCGCTGAGATCGACCTCGCGCTCGGCATGCCAGGCATCATGCGCGGCCTGCATCCGCAACCATATCCCCGCACCGTCACCAAACAGCTTGCCTAGCCTTGCGGCAACAGAGGGCGAAACCGGCTTCCTCTCGCGAAGGATGTCATAAAGCTGCTGACGCGACACTCCCAGCAAGGCGGCGATCTCCACCTTCGTCTTTCCCGTCGCAGGGATGATGTCATCCAGCAGTGCACCCGGGTGGGACGGGCACCGCTCTGTAGGCCGCCTGATTTCATATAGGGTCACAGCGCTTCAGCCTCTTCAGTGATACTGCTCGAGATCGACTTGTGTCGCATCCGTGCCGTCGAACGCGAATGTGATGCACCACGGCCCGTTCACATGCACGGTGTAACGAATGGGATTGAACCCCCTTAGAGAATGAAAGTCGAACCCCGGAAGGTTCATGTCCTCCGGCCGTTCCGCAATATCCAGGCGATCAAGCCGAACCAGGATGCGCTTGACCAACTTGACGTCGATCTTGGCTGTTTTCCCGGTTTGGAAAAGATCCGACAATGCCTTGTGCCTAAAAGACTTGATCATCGCGTCTGTAAGCTATCCGCTGACACTCGTCAAGAATATGTAAGCGGATAACTTACATATTCCGGAGCCGCCGCCGTAAGAGCTTAGTTCACTCCATCATTACCAACGCGTCGCCTCGCCCGGTGCTGCCGGCTCGATCGCCATAGCGTGCACCTTGTCCACCGCAAGCTCATTTTCCAGGAGTTCGTTGACCATGCGGTGCCGCTCGATCCTGCTCAAGCCTTCGAACTTCGCCGAAACGACGCGGACACGGAAATGCGTTTCGCCAGCGCCGTCGAAACTCGGCTGATGGCCGGCATGAAGGTGGCTTTCATTTATGACATCGAGGCGTTCCGGCTGCAGCGCCTGCGTCAGCTTGCTTTCGATCTTTTCTTGGATGGACATCGAACCTCGTCGCTCCCATATCTCACATCTGGCTAAGAACCTGGCGCGCCTTCCGTTGCGGCGCATGTCGAAGCAGGGTTCTGGGCCGCAATTCGCAAAAGTCAATTCTTGTATCGTTGCGCGAAGCTCGCATACTTCAGCGCTTGGAGACAGTACAACGACCCATGACAAGCTATTCGAAATCCTTCGAGAAACTGCGCATCCGCCCGGACAAGAAGGCTGCTGCTGCGTCGCAATCCCAGGCGCCGTGCTGCCAGTGGGATGGATGCGATCAGCCGGGAACGCATCGCGCACCAGTCGGTCGCATGCGCGAAGGCGAGTATTTCCGCTTCTGCTTCGACCATGTGCGGGAATACAACAAGAGCTTCAACTACTTCTCGGGCGTGCCCGATGGTGAAGTCGCGCGCTTCCAGAAGGAAGCGCTGACCGGTCATCGCCCGACCTGGAAAATGGGAACGGCGGCAGGAACCGCCAATTCCTCGCCTGATGTGGCCCAGATGCGTTCAGGCCGCGCCGGCTATTACCGGATGCGCGATCCCTACAACATGTTTGGAACGGGAGCGACGGCGCCGCAGGAGCGCAAGGCCAAGCCGCTGGAAGCCAAGGCGCTCATTACGCTCGGCCTGACCGTCAAGGCGACCTCAGCCCAGGTGAAGGCGCGCTACAAGGAGTTGGTGAAGAAGCATCATCCCGACGCAAACGGGGGTGACCGCGCATCCGAAGACACGCTGCGCGAAGTTCTGCAGGCCTATAAGCTCCTGAAGCAGGCCGGTTATTGCGATTGACGCACTTGGTGCACCACGGCTGGCCAGTTGGCGCCGCCGCGTTACATGTTCTGGCACAGCGTTTTTTATTCCCACCGACGGAAAAGCTGGTTTAAGGAAAACCAGCATTCGTAGAGATGAAGGACGGCGAGCGCTTGGGTGACCCTCAAGTCCCGCCTGGAGGCATGATGGACAAGCTCGACCGCGACAGCGCCAATCTTCCGGACACCACCGTTTCGGTGAAGGAGAAGTTCGGCTTCGATTCCAAGATGGTGGTGCCGGCCTATTCCAAGACCTCCGAGCATGTGCCGGATATCGATCCGGATTACCTGTTCGACCAGCAGACCACGCTGGCCATTCTGTCGGGCTTCGCCTTCAACCGCCGCGTCATGGTGTCGGGCTACCACGGCACCGGCAAGTCAACCCATATCGAGCAGGTCGCCTNNCAATCTCGACAGCCACGTCAGCCGCATCGATCTCGTCGGCAAGGACGCAATCGTGGTGAAGGAAGGCATGCAGGTCACGGAATTCCGTGACGGCATTTTGCCCTGGGCTTACCAGCACAATGTCGCGCTGGTATTCGATGAATATGATGCCGGCCGTCCGGACGTGATGTTCGTGATCCAGCGCGTGCTGGAAGCCTCGGGCCGATTGACCCTCCTCGACCAGAGCCGCGTGATCCGCCCGCATCCGGCCTTCCGCCTGTTTGCCACCGCCAACACGGTCGGCCTCGGCGATACCACCGGGCTTTACCATGGCACGCAGCAGATCAACCAGGCGCAGATGGACCGCTGGTCGATCGTCACGACGCTGAACTACCTGCCGCATGCGGAAGAAGTCGCGATCGTTCTGGCCAAGGCCAAGCACTACCAGAACGAAAAGGGCCGCGAGACCGTCAGCCGCATGGTGCGCGTGGCCGACCAGACGCGCGCAGCCTTCATGAACGGCGATCTGTCCACCGTGATGAGCCCGCGTACTGTCATCACTTGGTCGGAAAACGCCGAAATCTTCGGCGATGTCGGCTTCGCCTTCCGCCTCACCTTCCTCAACAAATGCGATGAGTTGGAACGCGCGGTCGTCGCCGAATTTTACCAGCGCGCCTTCGGCGAGGAACTGCCGGAAAGCGCTGCCAACGCGGTGCTAGGTTAAGCAGGGGCAGCGGCGCGGAGCCGGATCGAGACGGGAAGACCTCATGGTGGATTTGAAGCGGCGACAGGTAGCAGGCGGAATGGTTTTCGGCTTGCCGCTCTTTCTCACTTCAACATCCCTGCAAGCCAAGCCGGCCGAAATCCTCCGCGTCAACGGCGACGTTTCCGCCGCCAACTATGGTGGGTTGGAATCCTTTCTGTTCAACTCGGTCGACAAACTGATCGGCTTGAAAATCCGGTTCGAGGCCAATCCGGATGCGGAACCGGGCACGGTGTCTGCCAGCCAGGATGGCGATCTTTTCATCGCTTATCTGCGCAAGGACGAGCCGGAATCACAGATCAGCGCGAAAGCTGGCGTGAACTTCCAGAACGGTGGCTACGTTCTTGATGGCTTCTTCACCGTGAAGGATGCCGGCATGAACCAGGGCATCACTGCACTGTTCCTGGAAAAGAGCGACTCGGGCGCAGTGCTGGCGGCCAATCCGGCCATCAAGGATATCGAGATCGGCCGGCTCAAAGCCGAGATCAGGGACTGACGGACAAAACACATGGCAGGTCCCGGCGACAATTCACGCGCAAAGACCAAGACCGGCAGCGAGGGCGACGCGTTTCGCCGCGCCGTGACGGTGACCATGCGCGCTCTGGCCGGCGACAACGAGCTTGAAGTGTCCTTCGCCAAGGACAAGCCGGCGCTCGCTGGGCAGCGGGCCCGCCTGCCGGAACTGCCCAAGAAGGCCTCCGCCAACGACATTGCCGTGACCCGCGGCCTGGGCGACTCCATGGCGCTGCGCAAAGCATGCCACGACAGCGTGATCCACAACCGTCTGGCCCCGGAAGGCAGGCAAGCGCGCGCGATCTTCGACGCCGTCGAGCAAGCGCGCGTGGAAGCGATCGGCGCCCGCGCCATGAAGGGCGTCGGCGACAATATTTCGGTGATGCTGGAAGACAAATACGCCAAGGCGAACTTTGCCGACGTATCCAGCCGCGACGATGCGCCGATCGAGGAAGCCATCGCCATGCTGGTGCGCGAAAAGCTCACCGGCCGCAGCGTGCCGCCAAGCGGCGAGCGCGTGGTCGATCTTTGGCGCGGCTGGGTGGAAGACAAGGCCGGCGGCGACATCGATGGCCTGCTGAACCGCCTGGACGACCAGAACGCTTTTGCACGCCTCGTGCGCGACATGCTCGTGTCCATGGACATGGCCGAAGACATCGGCGACGACGACCAGACCGAAGACGACACGCAAGACGACAGCGACGAGCCGCAGGGCGACGAAGGCGGCGAAGAAGGCGGCGAGGACGAGTCCGGCTCGCAGGAAACCCAGTCCGAAGAAGCCGATGCGTCCAGCGACGAGCAGGAAGCCGGCGAAAGCGAAGCTGCCGCGACCGCTGCCGACGACCAGTCCGAATCCGACGATCTCGACTCCGAAACGCCAGGCGAAACACGCCGTCCCGACAATGCCTTCAATCAGTTCGAGCGCACCATCGACTACAAGGTCTTCACCCAGGTCTTCGACGAGATGGTGGGCGCGGAGGACCTCTGTGACGAAGAAGAGCTCGATCGCCTGCGCGCCTTCCTCGACAAGCAGCTGGTGAACCTGCAGGGCGTGGTCGGCCGTCTTGCCAACCGCCTGCAGCGCCGCTTGATGGCGCAGCAGAACCGCTCCTGGGACTTCGACCTGGAAGAAGGCTATCTCGATCCCGCCCGTCTCGTGCGCGTGGTGATCGACCCCATGCAGCCGCTGTCCTTCAAGCAGGAACGCGACACGAACTTCCGCGACACGGTTGTGACCCTGCTGCTCGACAATTCCGGCTCCATGCGCGGCCGGCCGATCACCGTTGCCGCCACCTGCGCCGATATTCTGGCCCGCACGCTGGAGCGCTGCGGCGTGTCGGTCGAAATCCTGGGCTTCACCACCCGCGCCTGGAAGGGCGGTCAGGCGCGTGAGCAATGGTTGAAGCAGAACAAGCCCGCCAATCCCGGCCGTCTGAACGACCTTCGCCACATCGTCTACAAGTCGGCCGACGCGCCCTGGCGGCGCGCCCGGCGCAATCTTGGCCTGATGATGCGCGAAGGACTGCTCAAGGAAAACATCGACGGCGAAGCGCTGCTATGGGCGCATCAGCGCCTGATGGCCCGGCCGGAACAGCGCAAGATCCTGATGATGATCTCGGACGGCGCGCCGGTCGACGATTCCACGCTGTCGGTGAACCCCGGCAACTATCTCGAACGCCATCTACGCGGCGTCATCGACCTGATCGAGACGCGCTCGCCGGTCGAGTTGCTGGCAATCGGCATCGGCCATGACGTCACCCGCTATTATCGCCGCGCCGTCACCATCGTCGATGCCGAGGAACTGGCCGGCGCGATGACCGAACAGCTGGCTTCGCTCTTCAGCGAGGAATCGATGCGCGGCCGTGGCGGAGGGGCAGGACGCGGAATGCGGCGCGCCGGGTGAAGCGCATTCTTTCAGGCCTGCTCGGCCTCGCACTCACCCTGCCGCTTCTCGTTTCCGCTTCAGCCGAATCGGAAGACATGGCGGTGCGCAGCCGCCCCATCACGGAATTCCGTATCGGCCGCGAGGCACCCACTTTCGGCGCCCTCACCTTTGTTGGCGGGCTCGAACTCGTGCCGCGTCACCGTCTGTTCGGCAGCTTCTCTGCCTTCCGCTTCACCGAGCCCGGCAGCCGGTTCGCCGGCGTGTCCGACAACGGCTACTGGTATTTCGGCCAGCTTGAGCGCGATGCCCAGGGTCGCCCCACCGGCGTATCCGATTTCACCATGGAGCCAATGACCGGCCCCGACGGCGAAATCAGCCAGGACAAGCGCCTGGTGGATGCCGAAAGCCTCGCCATCGCCGACGGCATTGCCACCGTTGGCTTCGAGCGCGAACACCGCATCTCGCAATACAAACTCGAGCCCGGCCATATGGGCCGGCAGATCCGCAACCTCGACTTCCTGATTTCCAAGGGCGAGCTGCGCACCAATCGCGGCTTCGAGACGGTTCTAGCCGCGCCGAAAAACGGCCCCTTCGGCGGTGCGATCCTCGCTGTGTCCGAGATGAGCCTCAACAGACAAGGCGACATTTTTGCCGCCGTGCTCAGCGGACCGCGCAAGGGCATCTTCTTCGTCCATCGCAGCGACGACTACGACATTACCGACGGCGCGTTTTTGCCGAACGGCGACATCCTCATCCTCGAACGCCGCGCCTCCTACACCGCCGGCGTCGCCATGCGCCTCCGCCGCCTGTCCGCCGCCAGCATCAAGCCGGGTGCCACGGTCGACGGCGAAGTGCTGCTGGAAGCCGACATGGGCTACCAGATCGACAATATGGAAGGCATGGACATCTGGCAGGCAGCCGATGGCACCACACACGTGTCGCTGATGTCCGACGACAACCAGTCCATCCTCCAGCGCAACGTGTATCTGGAGTTTGTCTACAAGGCGGACTGACGGGGTGCGGAGCCCTTCCCTTCTCCCCTTGTGGG
>DCDI01000071.1:19568-20134 GCA_002316345.1 Phyllobacteriaceae bacterium UBA1059
ATGAGGGGTGATCCAGCTTGGCAATATCGGTGGATGAGAACCCCTCATCCGTCTCCGGGCACCTACCCCTTCACCGCTAGCCAGATCACATGCCGTGTTCCGCTCTTGCCGCGATGGGCCTTGACCTTGGCTTCCTCGACACCAAACCCCGCGCGATGCAAGCGTCGCGTGAACCCGGCGTCGGGCGCCGCCGACCACACCGCCAGCACGCCCCCAGCCCTCAGTGCCGCCTTGGCAAACTGTAGCCCGCGCGGATCGTAAAGCCCGTCATTGCCGGGCCGCGACAAGCCTTCCGGACCGTTGTCAACATCGAGCAAAATCGCATCATAGAGGCCGGCATTCTCACGGATCAGCGCGCCGACATCGCCCTCCTGAACCGTCACACGCGGATCGTCGAGGCAGCCGGCAAACACCTCCGCCATCGGCCCGCGCGCCCAGGCGACGACCGCCGGAACAAGCTCGGCAACGGTCACCGTCGCCTCAGCCGGCAGCACATCGAGCGCGGCACGCAGGGTGAACCCCATGCCGAGACCGCCGATCAGGACATGCGGCGCCTTCGTGCCAAG
>DCDI01000071.1:20210-26268 GCA_002316345.1 Phyllobacteriaceae bacterium UBA1059
CGCAGCGTCTCGCTGCTGCCGGGAATGGGCGCGGTGTCGAGATGCTCCCAGGGGATCACGCGGCGGCCAAACCTCGGCTCACGCCGCCAGCGGCTGCGGCCACCAGCGGGCGGAAATCAGCCGGTAGGGGATCAGCGCAACAATGGCGATGGTGAGCTTGACGGTCAGATCGCCAAGCGCCCACGAAATCCAGCGTGCCACGGTCGGCTCGAACAGGCCGAACAACGGCGCATGCTCCAGAGCAAACGGCTCGTTGGGGCCGACAAAAAGGAAGACCGGGGCGAAGGCGACGGAAAAGAAGATCACCGTGTCGAAGATCGAACCCATGATGGAGCCGACAACCGGCGCCCGCCACCACGATGTCTGCCGCAGCCGGTTGAACACCGACACATCCAGCAGCTGGCCGATCAGGAACGCCACGCCGGAGGCAATCGCCACGCGCACGATGCGGCCGGGTTCGAGTTCGAACGGGATCAGGCCCCACTGGAACAGCAGCGGCGGAAAGACGATCGAGCTGGCAATCGCCAGCGCAAAACCGATGAAAACCACGCGGCGGGCAAGAGCCGGGCCATAGCGTCGGTTGGCAAGGTCGGTGATCAGAAAGGCGATGGGGTAGCTGAAGGCACCCCAGGTCAGCACATCGGCCAGCACCAGCGGGCCGACCTGGCCGCTCAAGGGAAACTGGACGAAAATATTCGAGGCCACGACGACAACAGCCATCGCAGCCACAAACGGCCAAACAGGTTTTGCGGAAAGCATTTTTTTATCCTGGGGTATGGAACCAGCGGACGGTTTTTACGCCGTCCTCAAGAAGTCATAAGCGGCTGCTGATTAAGCAGCAGCGCCTTCGGTCTGCTCGGCCGTCTTCTTGGCGATCTGCTTCTTGAGCAGGCGCGCCTTGGGCGACAGTTCCGTTGCATCGGCCTTGGCCAAGAAGGCGTCGAGGCCACCGCGATGCTCAACCGTGCGCAGCGCATTGGCCGACACGCGCAAACGAACCGACTGGTTCATCGCTTCCGAGATCAGCGTCACATTGACGAGGTTCGGCAGGAAGCGGCGACGGGTCTTGTTGTTGGCGTGGCTGACATTGTTGCCGGTCAAAACGGCTTTGCCGGTCAGTTCGCAGGCGCGGGACATGACGATACCTTTTTATTCTTCTTAAAGCTGCCGGTCTTTCGACCATAGTTCCTTGCCGCACCAAACAGGTCGGCGCGCAGGATCCAGGCGGCCACATGGGAAATCGAGGGGTGCCATACCTAGAAAAGGGGGAAGCGTCAAGCGAGAGTCGCGTCAAGCCGCCTGCTTCTAGGCATCCGGTGCAGGTTCGAAACGCAGCACACCGGCCAGACCAGAGCCCGTCTTCTTGTCCGAGGGATGATTGACCCCATCATTGACCGGCACAACCGCGAAGTCGAACGGGCTCACACCTTCGAGACAGGCCACATTGACGCCGAGCTGAGATGGATTCGAGCGCCGCTGATGATGCGTATAGATCCCGCAATGCGAGCAGAAATAATGGCGCGCGACCTTGGTGTTGAATTGGTAGAGCGTCAGCGCCTCTTCGCCTGCGATGATCTCCAGAGCGCCCGTATTGGCCGTCACCGCCACAGCGCCGCGCATCCGGCAGAGCGAGCAGGTACACCGCCGCGCGCTACGCAGACCTTCACTCAAATGCACCCGAAACCGCACTGCGCCGCAATGACAAGCCCCTTGATAATCCTTGCGATCCAGATCCATTCCGCTCCTCCAGACTTTAACGCGGGAAATCGCTACCCCTCGATCTCCTCGCGAAGCATTTCCAGCTCCAACCACTCATCTTCCATGCCCGCCATCTCCGCGCGCGCCTTGTCCAGCTGTGCGGCGGTCTTTTCGAACTTGGCGAAATCCTTGGCGTAGAGGTTCGGATCGGCCATCACGGCTTCGAGCTTGGCGATCGCCGTTTGCGCCTCTTCCATGCGCTTGGGAAGCGTTTCCAACGCGTATTTCTGCTTATAGGACAGCTTCTTGTTGGCTGAAGCTGGCTTCGCCGCCGCTGGCGTTTCGTTCGAAGAACTCGGCTTACCCGCCGCCTTGATCGTGGAGCGCGCGGCGATGTCGGCCTTGCGCTGCGCGAGCATGTCCGCATAGCCGCCGGCATATTCGATCCATTTGCCCTCGCCTTCCGGCGCTATGATCGAGGTCACCGTGCGGTCGAGGAAATCGCGATCGTGGCTCACCAGCAGCACGGTGCCNNGGTCGGCTCGTCCAGCACCAGCAGGTTGGCCGGGCGCGCCAGAACCCGCGCCAGGATCAACCGCGCGCGCTCGCCGCCCGAAAGTTCCTTGATCGGCGTGCGTGCCTGTTCCGGCTTGAACAGGAAGTCCTTCATATAGGACACGACGTGCTTTTCCTCGCCGTTCACGGTGAGGCTGTCGCCGCGCCCGGACGTCAGATACTGCGTCAGCGTCTCGTTGAGGTCCAGGCTGGAACGGCGCTGGTCGAGCGTGGCGACTTCCAGATTGGTGCCAAGTCGCACGCTGCCGGAATCCGGTTCCAGATCGCCGATCAGCATGCGCAGAAGCGTCGTCTTGCCAGCGCCATTGGGACCGACGAGACCGATGCGATCGCCGCGCTGAATACGGGTTGAGAAGCCCGCAACCACCGGACGCCCATCATAGCTCTTGGCAATATTCTTGGCCTCGAGCACCAGCTTGCCGGATTCCTGCGCCTCGCTGGCCACGAGGGCTGCCGTTCCTTCCGCGCCGCGATGGGTGCGGAACTGCTGGCGCATGGCCTGCAACTCGCCGACGCGGCGCATGTTGCGCTTGCGCCGTGCGGTCACGCCATAGCGCATCCAGTGTTCTTCGCGCTGGATCGCGCGGCCGAGTTTGTGCTGGTCGCGTTCTTCTTCCGCGAGCACTTGGTCGCGCCATTCCTCGAAATGCGCAAAGCCCCTGTCGAGGCGCTTGGTTTCACCGCGATCGAGCCAGACGGTCGCGCGCGTCACGCGCTCCAGGAAGCGGCGATCGTGGCTGATCAGGATGATCGCGGACGACAAGCGGCTGAGTTCGTCTTCAAGCCATTCGATCGTGGTGAGATCGAGATGGTTGGTGGGCTCGNNTGGTGGGCTCGTCGAGCAGGAGGATGTCCGGCTGAGGCGCCAACACACGCGCGAGTGCTGCGCGACGTGCCTCACCGCCCGACAGCGTATCCGGCGTTTCATCGCCGGTGAGATCGAGATGTTCGATCAGATAGGTCGCGCGATAGGGATCGTCCGACGGCCCGAGCCCGGCTTCAACGTAAGCCCGCACATTGGCGTAGCCTTCGAGATCTGGCGCCTGCGCGAGATAGCGGATGGTCGCGCCCGGCTGGCGGAAGATCAGGCCATCCTGCGGCTCCACGGTGCCGGCAGCGATCTTCAACAGCGTCGACTTGCCCGAGCCGTTGCGCCCCACAAGCGCGATCTTATCGCCGGCGGAGGCCGACAGCGAGGCGCCGGCAAGCAGCGGTGTGCCGCCGAAAGTAAGCTGAATATCGTCGAGGCGAAGAAGCGGCGGAGCCATGCGGTGCAATCAATCCCTGGGGTGTGCGACGAGCAGCGCCCGCCCGGAATGGAGCTCCACACTTAGGGAGCCGGAAACAAAATTCGAGAGCGTCAGCGAGGAGCCGAACGGCACCGCGCGATGATCCAGCGGCCAGCGCGCGCCGGTGATCGACACGGTGAGATCGGTAAAGCCTAGCACGCTGAACAGGGTCTGTTCCGCATAGTCGAAGCGATGCGAACCCACGGGCAGCGGCACGCCTTCCTGATCGCCGCTGGTCAGCAGCACCTTGGTGCCGGCTTCGCTAAGGCGCAGCGCCATGGTCATATGAAGAGAGGCATGATCGGCACGCGGCCCGCCGAACGCGCCGACCAGCACGAGCTCCGTCGCACCTCTCGCCAAGGCAAGATCGACCGCCAGCTCACCGTCCGTGCTGTCCTTTTCCGGCGGAAAACTTTCGCGCGGCACCCGGGCCATCAGGGCCTGAAGCTCAGCGTCGGAAGAATCGAAGTCGCCGACCCACAGCTCCGGCTCCAACCCAAGTGCCGCCGCATGCGCGATGCCGGAATCGGCCGCAAGCACGCGACTGCCGGCAAGCTGGGCGCGCAGGCGAGGCGTGACGGTGAGATCGCCGCCAAGAAGAAGGGAAAACCGGCTCATGGAGAGGGCGCCATAGCATGGACGAAGCCCCACGCAAACGCTTGCCGGCTCAAGCGCTTCGCTCTATCTCTCATAGTGCTCTAACGGGGTGCCGGCGTGATGATCGCGACCGGCTGAGAGGCAACAAGGGTGAGAACCCTGCCAACCCGCTGAACCTGATCCGGTTTGCACCGGCGGAGGGATTAGACGCGTTTGTTTAAAAGCGCCTCAACCTCCCTGAAACGTGGATGAAAAGGAGGCGCTGCATGCGCAACACATTGCTGACGACCCTGCTGACCGGCGCGCTTGCGCTCGGCGTCCTGCCGGCCTCCGCGCAGGAGGTGCTGACCGTTTACACCTATGACAGCTTCACCGCCGAATGGGGTCCGGGCCCAATCGTGGAAAAGGCCTTCGAGGCCGAATGCAAATGCGACGTGAACTTCGTTTCGGTGGCCGATGGCGTTGCGCTGTTGAACCGCGTGAAGCTCGAAGGCGCCAACACCAAGGCCGATGTCGTGCTCGGCCTCGACACCAATCTCACGGCGGAAGCGCGCGCCAGCGAGTTGTTCGCCCCGCATGGCATTTCGGCCGAGGGCATCACCATTCCTGGCGGCTGGAGCGATGACACCTTCCTGCCTTACGACTACGGCTACTTCGCCGTGGTCTATGACACGGAAAAGCTGAGGACCCCGCCGACAAGCCTCAAGGATCTGGTGGAAGGCGACAAGAACCAGAAGATCGTGATCCAGGATCCGCGCACCTCCACGCCGGGTCTCGGCCTGCTGCTCTGGATCAAGGCGGTTTATGGCGATGACGCCCCCCAGGCCTGGGCCAAGCTGAAGGATCGCGTGCTGACCGTCACGCCTGGCTGGAGTGAGGCCTATGGGCTGTTCACCAAGGGCGAAGCGCCGATGGTGTTGTCCTACACGACCTCGCCGGCCTACCACATCATTTCGGACAAGACCGAGCGCTACCAGGCCGCCGCCTTCTCGGAAGGCCATTACCTCCAGGTGGAAGTCGCGGGCATGACGACGAAGGGCGCGCGCAATCCCCTCGCCAAGCAGTTCATGGTGTTCATAAAGGCGCCCGGCTTCCAGGATGCCGTGCCGGAAACGCAATGGATGCTGCCGGCCGCCAACACCTCCAAGCCCCTCAACGAAGCCTTCGACCGCATGGTGAAGCCGGCCAAGTCGCTGACCATCCCGTCGGAAGAGATCGCCGAGAAGCGCAAGGCCTGGATCGACGAGTGGCTCGCAGTAATGAGCCGGTAAGCCCATCCAGTGAAAGCTGCCCGCCTCACCCTTGCTGACCCGCGCCTCCTCGGCGGCGCGCTGGCGCTTGGTCTGCTGGCAGTGCTGATCTGCGGCGCTTTTGTCGGGCTGATTTCGGAAGGCGCGCGCAATCCCGGCGCGGCTTGGGCGGCGTTCGACAGCTATCTCCTGCGCATCATCCGCTTCACGCTGATGCAGGCGCTGCTGTCGACGGCACTTAGCATTCTGCCGGCGCTCCTCGTCGCACGCGCTCTGTCGCGGCATCCGAATTTTCCCGGGCGCCGCTTGATCCTGCAACTCTTCGCCGTGCCGCTCGCTCTACCGGCGATCGTCGCGGCCCTTGGCCTGCTCGCTCTGCTCGGCCGCGCCGGCTTTCTTGCTCCACCGCTCAGCGCGCTTACCGGCGAGCCGTGGCCCGGCATCTACGGCCTGTCAGGCATTCTCGTCGCGCATGTGTTCTTCAACCTGCCGATGGCGACGCGACTGTTTCTGGAAGCGCTCGAAACCGTCCCCACGGACCAGCACCGCCTCGGCGTCCAGCTCGGCTTCAAGGCCTGGAACAGCTTTCGCTTCATTGAATGGCCTGCTTTGCGCAAGGCCCTGCCCTCGATCGCCGGCCTCGTCTTC
>DCDI01000071.1:26391-26675 GCA_002316345.1 Phyllobacteriaceae bacterium UBA1059
CGGCCCGCGCGCCACCACGCTGGAAGTCGCGATCTACCAGGCGCTGCGCTTCGACTTCGACCCATCCCGCGCGGTCGCCCTCACCATGGTGCAACTCGCCCTTACCGTGATCATCCTCGCCCTCCTGTCGCGCCTGGGCGCCGACACAGCCGGCGAAGCCAACTTGTCCGTCGCGCCCCGCCGCTTCGATCACCCGAGTGGCCGTGAGCGGATCGCCAACAGCGCAATCCTCCTTTCCGCCGTCCTGTTCGTCTTGAGCCCGCTCGCCGCCACCGTGATCGCCG
>DCDI01000141.1 GCA_002316345.1 Phyllobacteriaceae bacterium UBA1059
GACCTTCCAGCAGGCCGGCATGACCCAGCACCCAGGTGCCGGCTTCGACGCCGCCGACGGCGCGGGCGGTGCGCGCGATCTTGCGGATGCCGGCTAGAACAGGCCGCGCCGTTTCGCTGCGTGCACCGAAGCCACCGATGACGATCAGCGCATCCGTTGCGGCAGCTGCATCGAATGCGCCTTCCACGGCGATGGGCAGGCCGCAACTCGTCAAAGCCGGTAGCCCGTCGGCTGAAACCAGGCGGAAGTCGAACAGTCTTTCACCGGCGATGCGGTTGGCTGCCCGCAGCGGGTCGATGGCGGATGCGACGCACAGAATCGAGGCGCCTGGCACTACCAGAAAGGTGAGGCGAAGAGGCGTCGTCTCAGGCTGAAAGATCGATTGCTTTGCGTGCTTCATCAAATCAGTTTCGTAAAGTGTGAAGTGACATCTCGCAATGGTGGCCATGATGGCGGCCAACAAAGGGAGATGTTCATGCCGCTCGAAATGAACCGCGAGGTTTTCATCACCTGTGCCGTGACGGGATCGGGCGGCACACAGGATCGAAGCCCGCATGTGCCGCGCTCGCCTGAGCAGATCGCCGCATCGGCAATCGATGCTGCAAAGGCTGGTGCTGCGATCGTGCATTGCCATGTTCGCGACCCTGAAACAGGCAAACCGCGTCGCGATATCGCTCTTTATCGCGAACTCACCGAGCGCATCCGCGATGCAGATATCGATGTGGTGTTGAACCTGACCGCCGGCATGGGCGGTGACATGGTGTTCGGCAGTGTCGAGCAGCCGCTGCCCTTGAAAGAGCAAGGCACCGACATGGGCGGCGCGAGCGATCGCGTTGAGCATATCCGGCAGTGCCTGCCGGAAATCTGCACGTTGGATTGCGGCACGATGAACTTCAACGAAGCCGATTACGTCATGACCAACACGCCCGGCATGCTGCGCGCGATGGGCGCCAAGATGACGGAAATGGGCGTGAAGCCGGAGATCGAGGCTTTCGACACCGGCCATCTGTGGTTTGCCAAGCAGTTGGTCAGTGAAGGTGTGTTGGCTCCTGATGCGCTGGTGCAGCTCTGCATGGGGGTGCCCTGGGGTGCACCGGATGACCTCAACACCTTCATGGCGATGGTCAACAACGTGCCTGACGACTGGACGTGGTCGGCCTTTGCGCTGGGCCGCAACCAGATGGCCTACGCGGCGGCGGCCGTTCTTGCCGGCGGCAATGTGCGTGTGGGGCTGGAAGACAATCTGTGGCTCGACAAGGGTGTGCTCGCCACCAACGCGCAACTCGTGGAGCGCGCGGCGACGATCGTCACCAATATGGGCGCGCGGGTGCTTGGGCCGGACGAAGTCCGCAAAAAGCTCAACCTGACCAAGCGTGCCCCGCGGGCGCAGGCGGTTTGAAGGAAATGACCATGCAGATCACCAAGGCAGCCTGCATCGGCGGTGGCGTTATTGGAGCGGGGTGGGTGGCGCGGCTGGTGCTCAACGGCATTGATGTTGCGCTTTACGATCCCGATCCACAAGCGAGCCGCAAGGTTGATGAAGTTCTCGCCGGTGCGCGACGCGCTTACGCGCAGATGGTGCCGTCAGGCCTGCCGAAGGAAGGCCGCGTCACCTATGCCAGCACGGTTGCAGAGGCTGTCGCAGATGCGGACTTCATCCAGGAAAACGTACCGGAACGTCTCGACCTCAAGCACAAGGTGCTGGCCGAAATTGATGCCCATGCACGTCCCGACGCGCTGATCGGTTCATCGACCTCCGGCATCAAGCCGACGGAGATGGCGAGCGCGCTTCAGCATCCCGAGCGGCTGGTCGTCGCGCATCCCTTCAACCCGGTTTACCTTCTGCCGCTGGTGGAGATCGTCGGCGGGGAAAAGACGCAGCCTGAGTTCATCGACAAGGCCAAAGCGCTTTACGCGTCGATCGGCATGAAGCCGGTGGTGATCCGCAAGGAGATCGAGGCCTTTGTGGGCGACCGTCTGTTGGAAGCGATCTGGCGCGAATCCTTGTGGCTGATCAAGGACGGCATCACGACTGTTGAAGAGCTGGACGACATCATCCGCTATTCCTTCGGCCTGCGCTGGGCCCAAATGGGCTTGTTCCAGACCTATCGCATTGCCGGCGGCGAGGCGGGCATGCGCCACTTCATGGAACAGTTCGGCCCTTGTTTGTCCTGGCCCTGGACCAAGCTGACCGATGTGCCGGAGTTCAACGACGAGCTTGTCGATCTCATCGCGGGCCAATCCGACGAACAATCAGGCCACTACACCATCCGCGAACTGGNNGGAGAAGATCCGCGACGATAATCTCGTGGCGATCATGGGAACGCTTGCGCAGCAGAACGAGGGGCAGGGCTGGGGCGCGGGTGCGTTGCAGAAGGACTATGTGGCCAGGCTGAAAGGGGCTGGCGAAGCGCAGAGCTGAAAGACAGGCTCAGCCGTGATGGGACAGGAGAACCGTCACGGCAATGGCGGCGAGTGCAAAAACTGCAATCTTCCAGGCATCGCGTCGCGCGCGCAGGCCTGGAAGCCCGAGCGGACGCCAGAGATGCAGCGCCATCATCGCCAGGATGAGGAGGGATAGTGCCTTGCTCACAGGCGCGGTCTCGATCCGCCCGCGCCGGTCCGCCGGCCATTTCCAAACCTCTGCAAAGTCATGCCCGCCCTGTGCTCGCCGTCTCGTTCAATGGTTGGATGGACCTTTGGTGACGGCTTGCTAATCTGCCGGCTGCAGGGAGGCATCTATGACATCGCAGTATCATGAAACCATGGCCGCGTGGCGCAAAAATCCGGAAGCGTTCTTCGGAGAGGTTGCGAAGGAAATCGACTGGTTTACGCCTTGGACGAAGGTGTTCGACCCCCAAGCCGGCGTTTACGGCCACTGGTTCACCGGCGGAACCTGCAACATGTGCTACAATGCGCTCGACCGCCATGTCGCCGGCGGCCGCGCCGATCAAACCGCGCTGATCTATGACAGCCCGGTCACGTCAACCAAGAAGCACTACACCTATCGCGAGATCCTGGACGAGGTGGTGGCGCTGGCTGCCGTGTTGCGCGCGCAGGGTGTGGAGAAAGGCGACCGCGTCATCATCTACATGTCGATGTCGATCGAAGGCGTGGCCGCGATGCAGGCCTGTGCGCGTATCGGCGCTACGCACTCGGTGGTGTTCGGCGGCTNNCCGGAAGCTGGCTTCGCCATGCTGGCCTGTGCGCGGCTCGGCGCTATTCATTCCGTGGTGTTCGGTGGCTTTGCCGCCAAGGAGTTGGCGGCCCGCATCGACGATGCACAACCAAAGGTGATCGTGTCGGCGTCCTGCGGCATCGAGACCACGCGTATCGTCGACTACAAGCCGCTGCTCGACCAGGCGATCGCGTTCTCGTCCGCCAAGCCGCCGGCCTGCATCATCCTGCAGCGGCCACAGAAGCCGTGTTCTCTCGTTGAAGGACGCGACATCGATTATGCGCAAGCAGTTAGTAATGCGCGTGCTGCTGGGACTAAGGTCGACTGTGTGCCGGTGCACGCACCCGATCCACTCTACATCCTTTACACCTCAGGCACGACTGGCAAGCCGAAGGGCGTGGTGCATGACACCGGCGGGCTCATGGTCATGCTGAAATGGACCATGTGGCACGAGTTCGGCGTGAAGCCTGGCGAGGTTTTCTTCTGCTCCTCCGATGTCGGCTGGATCGTCGGACATCATTACATCGTCTATGGCCCGCTTCTGCATGGTGCGACCTCCATCCTTTACGAAGGCAAGCCGGTCGGCACGCCGGATGCCGGCGCGTATTGGCGCGTGATTGCCGAACATGGCGCAGTCGGGCTGTTCACCGCGCCCACAGCGTTTAGAGCCATCAAGAAGGAGGATCCGGAAGGCCTGCTGATCAAGAACTATGATCTCTCCAAGTTCCGCAATCTGTTCCTTGCGGGCGAACGCGGCGATCCGGAAACCATCAAATGGGCGGAAAACAAGCTTGGCGTGCCGGTGGTCGACCATTGGTGGCAGACCGAAAGCGGCTCGCCGATCAGCCACAATCCGGTAGGCTTGGGAATGCTGCCGGTGAAATACGGCTCACCGGGCGTTCCCATGCCCGGCTATGACGTGAAGGTGGTGGATGACAATTGTGACCCTGTGGAAGCTGGAACGCTCGGCAATGTCGTGATCCGTTTGCCCTTGCCGCCTGGTGCCTTGCCCACCCTGTGGCAGGCCGATGGGCGCTTTCGCGAAGCCTACCTGGAAGAGTTCCCTGGCTACTACAAGACGGCCGATGCCGGCATCATCGACGATGACGGCTATATCTTCATCATGTCGCGTACGGACGACATCATCAATGTCGCCGGCCATCGTCTTTCAACCGGCGCAATGGAAGAGGTTGTTGCGGCCCATCCCAATGTCGCGGAATGCGCGGTGATCGGCATTGCCGATCCGTTGAAGGGGCAGGTGCCGCTTGGGCTGGTGGTGCTGAACTCGGGCGTTGATCGTGATGCTTCCGAGGTCGAGCGCGAAGTGGTCCAGCTTGTGCGCGAGCGCATCGGGGCGGTGGCGGCCCTGAAGCAGGTGATCGTGATCAAGCGCCTGCCTAAGACGCGTTCCGGCAAGATTTTGCGCGCCACCATGCAGAAGCTGGCGGATCAACAGGAATGGACCATGCCGGCCACGATCGACGATCCCCTGATCATGGATGAGATCGGCGAGGCGATGTCCCGGCATGGACTTGGCGAGGGTGCTCAAGCCGCGAAAGGTTGATTTCGCAACGCGCTCCAACCATTGTCGGCGGCGGCCCGGGGTGGGCCGCCAAGCTGGAGCAATGGAATGGCACTCGACGGCAAGGTCGCGATCGTAACAGGAGCGGCGACCGGTATCGGCTATGCCATTGCCGAACGGTTCGTGCGCGATCGCGTCAAGGTGGTCGTGGCTGATGTCGATACGGTTGCGGGCGAGAAGGCGGTGGATGATTTTCGCCGGCTGGGTGACGCGACCTTCGTCCGCGCCGATGTTTCCAAGCGGCTCGACATCCACAATCTCTTTGCGGCGACCATCGACACCTATGGCGATGTCGACATCCTCGTGAACAATGCCGGCATCGTGCGCGGCGCCGATTTTCTGGATGTCACGGAAGAGGACTTCGACCGCGTGCTCGCGGTCAATCTCAAGGGGTCGTTTCTGGCTGGTCAAGCCGCCGCACGCTTCATGGTCGACAAGATCAAGAATGGCGGTGCTGCCGGCGTCATCATCAACATGTCGTCGATCAATGCGATCTTCGGTCTGCCGGATCAGGGGCCCTATTCCATCTCGAAGGGCGGTGTGAGCCAACTCACGAAGGTCATGGCTCTTTCGCTTGCACCCTATGGCATCCGCGTCAACGCGATCGGGCCGGGTTCGATTGCCACCGCGATGCTGGATGCTGTCAACAGTGATCCTGACGCTCGGCAGCGCATCCTGTCACGCACGCCTATGGGACGGGTGGGTGAGGCCTCGGAGATTGCTGCTATCGCGGCGTTCCTGGCATCAAACGAAGCGAGCTATATCACGGGCCAGACCATCTATGCGGACGGCGGCCGCTTGCCGCTGAACTATACCGTTTCCGTAAAAAGCTGATCCCTCCTTCAACCTCCTGACAATCCTGACAGAGGGCTGTCAGGAGCCGTGTGGCATGATCATCTTGCCGTTCGAGGGGTAAGCCACCATTTTGCTGGCTACCACCGATTGTTCGGCGCGTAAGGAGGATCAGCATGCGCCGGGCAGACCGTTTATTCCAGATTGTGCAGCATATGCGTGGCAGCCGGCTAGTGACAGCACAGAAGCTGGCGCAGTGGCTCGAAGTGTCCGAACGGACGATCTATCGCGACATCGCCGACCTGCAGTCCACTGGCGTTCCCATCGAAGGTGAAGCCGGTGTCGGCTACATGATGCGCGAGGGTTTCGACCTGCCGCCACTGATGTTCACGCGCGATGAGATCGTGGCGCTGGTGGCGGGTGCTCGCATGGTGCGCGCGTTTGGCGGATCGACCATGGCGCGGGCAGCGGAAGAGGCTTTGGTCAAGATCGGCGCCGTGCTGCCGGAAGCCGAGCGCATGCGCATCGACCGCACCGAAATTCACTCTCCTATGTGGGTCGTGTCTGATGCAGATCGTACGGCGATCGACGTCATCGAACGTGCCGTGGAATCGCATGACGTGCTGACAGTCGATTATCAGGATGAACAGGGCCAGCATTCGCAGCGCGAAGTGCGCGCGCTCGGCCTTTGGTTCTGGGGTCGCGTTTGGACTTTGGCTTGCTGGTGCGAGCTGCGCGGTGATTTCCGCACGTTCCGGATCGACCGCATCAAGATCATCGGCCAGGCTGGGCGTCGTTTCAAACCGGAAAAGGGCAAGCTGCTGAGCGACTTCTACCGTGCGATGGAAAAACGCAAGATCGAGCAGGGCGGTATGGGGCTACGCTACACCGCCTGAGTTGAACCATGCAGACATGAAAAAGGCGGCTCGAGGCCGCCTTTTTTGTTGCGCTCCGATCGGCGCTTATTCTTCGTCTTCGTCCTGGTTGCGGTTCTTCAGCGACGACAGCTTCGCGAAGACTGCGTTTGCATCGAGTTCGCGATCTTCCTCGTTCTGCTCCTGGTTGACCTCGAGCCGTTCGGTCATCGAAGCCGGCAGCAGCGTTTCGCCGGTCGACGGCGCAGCCGGCTTGTCGCGCGAGGCGCGGCTGACTTCGAGGTCGAGATCGATCTGCGAGCACAGACCCAGCGTGACCGGATCCATCGGCGTCAGGTTTGCGGCATTCCAGTGCTTGCGGTCACGGATCTGCTCGATGGTCGCCTTGGTGGTGCCGACGAGGCGCGAAACCTGGGCGTCCTTCAGTTCTGGATGGTTGCGCACCAGCCAGAGAATGGCATTCGGACGATCCTGGCGCTTCGACAAAGGCGTGTAGCGCGGGCCCTTGCGCTTGGTTTCCGGCACGCGAACCTTGGGCTCCGACAGCTTGAGGCGATGGTTCTGGTCAGCTTCGGCCTTGGCGATCTCGTCGCGGGTCAGCTGGCCGCTGATCATCGGGTCCATGCCCTTGATGCCCTGCGCGGCCTCGCCATCGGCAATTGCCTTCACTTCGAGCGGATGTAGCGAGCAGAACTGCGCGATCTGGTCGAAGGACAGAGCAGTGTTGTCGACGAGCCAAACGGCGGTCGCCTTCGGCATCAGGAGGGTATTGGCCATAAGGTGCATCCTCTCGTTCGCCCGCGCTTCTCTCGCGGGCGGTGGTTTAAGCCACCGGATTTGGGAAATCGCGTTCAATATAGCGAAGCCGGAGCAAAGTCGCAACGGAAATGGCTGTCGGCCGAATGACAAGCCTGTGCGATAAAGCTGGACAGGTCCTTCGAACATCGTTCATGCTGACCATCTGCCAGGAGGAGTTCACATGGCCAAGGGTCAAGTTCGCAGCAACAAGGAAGTCCGCAAACCCAAGAAGGAAAAGGTCGTCACAAAGCCGTCTGCGCCGATTTTGGGTTCGCAGAGCAAGGATGCCGGCAAGCCGGCATCCAAGTCCAAGTAAAACCGATTGTTCTGGCGCGGGATCAGTCGCGCGCCAGAACCCGGTCGGCCCCGCCGAAACGACCGCTCGCCGTTTGCCCCTGATGCCAATAGGGGTAGAGCACTGGCGGGCGGCTGACCTCGTCCAAGCGACGCAGGTCTTCATCGCTTAGCTTCAGGGATGCGGCCGCGATATTGTCGGCGAACTGCTCCTGGTTGCGGGCGCCGACCACCAGGGTCGTCACGGCCGGCCGGGTAAGAAGCCAGGCAAGTGCGACCTGCGCGGCCGAAACATTGTGTTCCTGCCCAATCGTCTTCAACACATCGACGATGCGCCACAGCCTGTCGGCATCGCGGATCGGCGGCTCGCTCCAGCCTGCCAACTGCCGTGCGCTTTCGGTGTCGCGGCTATATTTGCCCGATAGCAGACCTCCGGCGATGGGGCTCCACACCATGATGCCCAGGCCTTGATCGACGGAGATCGGCAGAAGCTCGTATTCGGCTTCACGCGCTTCCACCGTGTAGTGGATCTGCTGCGTGATGAAGCGCGGATGGCCTTCGCGCTCGGAAATGCCCAGCGCCTTCATGATGTGCCAGCCGGAATAGTTGGAACAGCCGATATAGCGGATCTTGCCCTGCTCGACCAAGGTGTCGAGCGCGGCCAGCGTTTCCTCCAGCGGCGTCAGGCCGTCCCACTGATGCAGGAAGTAGATGTCGATAACATCGGTCTTCAGCCGCTTCAGGCTTTTCTCGCATTCGCGAATGATGTGGTAGCGCGACAGGCCTTCTTCGTTGGGGCCTTCGCCCGTACGGAAGCGCACCTTGGTGGAAATCAGCACATCGTTCTTGCGCTTGCCGCCGAGCGCTTCGCCGACAATCTCCTCGGACTGGCCGGCCGAATAGATGTTGGCGGTGTCGATCAGGTTGATGCCGGCATCCAGGCACTGGTCGATCTGGCGCCGGGCTTCATCGAGGCCAGTGCTGCCGACCTTGGCAAAATTGCCGCTGCCGCCGAAGGTCATCGTGCCCATGGTTAGGGTCGAGATCTTCAGGCCGGAACGGCCGAGTAGGCGATAATCCATTGGTGTCTCCTTGTGCTCCGATGCCTAACTACGCAACATCGAGAATGATCTTGCCGATATGGCTGCCTTCTTCCATCCGCTCATGCGCGCGCCAGGCCTCGCTGAGCGGAAAGACCTGGTCCATCACCGGTGCGACCTGCCGTGAGCCAAGCAGCGGCCAGACATGGGCTTCCAGCGCACCTGCGACGGCTGCCTTGAACTCGACTGTGCGGGGCCGCAGGGTCGAGCCGGTATGTGTCAGCCGCTTCATCATCAGCTTGGCGACGTTGATCTGGACCTTGGCGCCTTGCAGCACGGCGATCTGCACGATGCGCCCATCGACCGCTGCCGCATCGTAGTTGCGGCCGACATAATCGCCGCCGACCATATCGAGGATGAGATCGACGCCGTTCCCACCCGTAAACGCATTTACGGCTTCGACGAAGTCTTCGTCGCGGTAGTTGATCGCGCGATCGGCACCAAGCTTTTCGCAGGCGGCGCATTTCTCAGCCGAACCTGCCGTCGTGATCACCTTGGCACCGAATGCCTTGGCGAGTTGGATGGCGGTGGTGCCAATGCCGGACGTCCCTCCATGCACCAGAAATGTCTCACCCGCCTGCAAGCCACCGCGTTCGAAGACGTTGTGCCAGACGGTGAAAAAGGTTTCCGGCACCGCCGCGCCTTCGATGAAGGTGAAGCCGTCGGGAAGCGGCAGAACATTGGAGCCGTGGACGCGGCAATATTCGGCATAGCCGCCGCCTGGCGTCAGCGCGACGACTGCATCGCCCACCCGCCAGCGCGGCGTGTCGGGACCAAGGGCTGCGATTTCGCCGGAAACTTCAAGGCCTGGTAGATCGGACGCATCCTTCGGTGCGGGATAGGTGCCTTGTCGTTGCGCCACATCCGGCCGATTGACGCCAGCAGCGCGAACGCGGATCAGGACTTCGCCGGGACGAAGTTCGGGGAGAGGACGCTGTTCGGGCTTGAGCACCGATGGCTCGCCGGGTTCGGTGATGGCAATTGCCGTCATGACCTCAGGCAAATCCGTTTGCGTCGCCGTGTCGTCCATCTTGTTTCTCCAAGCTTGGGTCTTGCCGGTTGTCTTTCTTGTGTTCCGATTATCTATCCCTGGAACAAGCGGGGGCAATCGGAGGAACCCATGAGCATCTTCGACGACGAACCGACAAAGCGCGCCAAGACCCACGAGATCGGACAAGATCTCAGTCTCTTGTCGATAGGCGAGTTGAACGAACGCATCGGCACGCTGAAGGCTGAAATTAAACGGTTGCAGACCACGATCGACGCAAAGGGCGAAACGAAATCTGCCGCCGAGGCGCTTTTCCGCCGCAGTTAGGCGCGACCTGTCGCTTTCGCTCAAACCGAATCGCATAAGCGATGTCTGATAAGCGGTGCCGACGGTTCTCTGATGCTTGCTACTTACCGCCCGATCTTTTCGCTGCTGCGCGGAACAGCCTTTCTCCTGGCTGCGTCCGGTCTGCATAACCTCCTGTTGCCTTTGCGCGGGCAGGCGGAAGGGTTTTCGACCTTCGCGCTGGGTCTTCTCGGCACGGCCTGGGCAGGAGGCTTTGTTACCGGCTGCATCTTTGCGCCGCGCCTCGTGCGTCGCGTCGGCCATGTGCGTGCCTTCGGGACCTTTGCGGCTTCGGCTGCGATCATCGTTCTGTTTACCGGCCTGTTTATCAACGAGGCCGCCTGGATTCTGTCGCGAGTCTGCACCGGCTTCGTCATGGCCGGCGCCTTCATGGTCGTTGAAAGCTGGCTGAACGAGAAGGCGACGAACGAGAATCGCGGCACGGTGTTCGGCCTTTACATGATGGTAACCTACGCTTCGATCATGGCGGGGCAGATGGCGGTGGCGGCCTTCGATGTCCGGCAGAGCTCGCTGTTCATGGTGTCGGGCATCCTGTTCTGCTGCTCGCTGATCCCGACAGCGATTTCCACGGCCGTAACGCCGCGCCCGTTGCAGGAAGTCTCGCTCGATCTGCGTGGGCTTTTCGCGAACTCCCCGGTTTCGTTCATGGCCTGCCTCCTGATCGGCGTCGCCAACGGCGCCTGGGGAACGCTGGGGCCGGTTTATGGCGCACGGATCGGGATCTCCACGGCACAGATCGCTCTGATGATGAGCCTTGTGGTGATCGCCGGTGCTGCGATGCAGATGCCGGCAGGACGGCTGTCGGACAAAACCGACCGCCGCTATATCCTGGCGGGCGCCGGCTTTCTGGCCGCACTCATTGGCGTACTTGCCTTTTCCGTCGAGGCGCGATCCGGCAGTGTGGTGATCGCCTTGGCCGCTTGTTACGGAGCGATGGCCTATATTCTTTATTCCCTGGCCGTAGCGCATGCTAACGACCACGCAGACTCCAGCAACTTCGTGAAAATTTCCGGCGGGCTGCTGCTGCTTTATGGTTTCGGTACGATGATCGGGCCGCTGCTTGGCTCGTTTCTGATGGCGCGCCTGCGCCCGGAAGCTTTGTTTCTGGCCACCGCGCTGCCGCACTTCCTGCTTGGCTGTTACACGCTGGTCCGTGTCTCGCAACGCGCGGCTGTGCCGCCCGAAAACAAGGAAGCGTTCAATGCCTTGCCGGCCGAACGCGCCGTCACGCCCCAGGCCGGTTTGCTTGATCCGCGTGGGCCGGACGACCCGGAACCAGAGCCGGAGCCGGAGACATCGGACAGCACGGTATCGGACGTTGAAAACGAGCGGGAACTCGTGTCTTCTGCCTGAATGGCGGACAGTGATCCATTCCTTGCCGTTGCCGATCCCAATCGGCGCCGGTTGCTCGAAGATCTACGACGCGGACCCAAGACAGTTGGTCAGCTAGCGGCGGGTCTCACCGTTTCGCGGCCCGCAGTGTCGCAGCATCTTAGGGTCCTGCTGGATGCGGGGCTGGCAACGGTCAAGGCAGAGGGTACCAAGCGCATCTATGCCGCCGGCGGTCCGGGCTTTCTCAAGCTCAATCTTTGGGTGGATCAGTTCTGGGAACTTGAAGATTAGTTGAAACGAAAACCGCGCCACCCGGAGGGCAGCGCGGAGCGTTGAAGACGTCTGCTTCGTTCGGCCCTAAGGGCCATTGCGCACGATCAATGGGTCGTGTGCGCCACCTTGAGTTTCGTGATCTCATCCTTCAGCGCGAGCTTGCGCCGCTTCAACGTCAGAACTTGGAGGTCGTCAACTGAGGGGCTTGCCTGCGCCTGATCGATCTCGCGCTCGAGATCGCCATGCTTGCGTTCCAACACCTCAAGATGGGAAGTCAAAGACATCAACTAGTCTCCCTTCTGGTTCCTCTGAACCATCCAGGCCCGTTCCACCGCGGAACAGGCTCCGTGACAGCTCGATGACAGTTTGCCACCAAAGAACCGGGATGTCGAACGTCAGATTCTCACGATGCTGAATGTGATCGGAATCTTTTTCTAAAAAGCCGAGCGATGCCGGATGAGCCCGGTCTATTTGCTTGTGTCCGTCCCTTAGTTCTTGAGGGAGACGGATTTTATCCGCAGTTGAGGTATGCTATGCGCGAGCAAGCAGCCGGGTAGTGGCTTGAGCCATGTTCGCCCGCGTATGGATATCGGAGTTGTTTCTTTATGCCCGATCAGGATCAGGCCGAAAACCGCCTGGAATATGCCCGCATAAAGCAGGAACACGCTGATTTCGACGCGGCCATCAATGCCATGATGGCCACCGGATGCGATCCGCTTCAGATCCAGCGCATGAAAAAGAAGAAGCTTGCGCTGAAGGATCGCCTGTCTCAGGCCAACGACAAGATCATCCCCGATATCATCGCCTGATTTCAGGCGAACAGGAACAGGACGCCACATGGACGGGAAGCCCGCCGATGTCGCTGTTATCATGGGAAGCCAGTCCGACTGGGCGACCATGAAGCACGCAGCTGAAACGCTGGATCAACTCGGCATCTCGCATGATGACCGGATCGTGTCGGCACATCGCACGCCCGATCGCCTTGTTGCGTTCGCTCACGGCGCGAAAGCAGCCGGCTTCAAGGTCGTGATCGCCGGGGCAGGGGGCGCTGCGCATCTTCCGGGCATGACGGCGGCCATGACACCCTTGCCGGTGTTCGGCGTACCGGTGGAATCTAAGGCTTTGTCAGGGCAGGACTCGCTTTTATCGATCGTGCAGATGCCGGCCGGCATCCCTGTCGGCACGTTGGCGATCGGCCGTGCGGGAGCGGTGAACGCAGCATTGCTGGCTGCGGCCGTTCTCGCCCTGACCGATCCGGCTCTGGCTGAACGGCTGGATGCCTATCGCGCCGAACAGACCGCGAAAGTGGCCGCAGCACCTTCGGATGACGCATGAGCGCGCTGCCGGCCGGATCAACCATCGGCATCGTCGGCGGCGGGCAGCTTGGCCGCATGCTGGCCATGGCTGCCGCACGGCTATCCTACAAAACGATCATTCTTGAGCCCGCTGAGGATTGTCCGGCTGCGCAAGTCGCCAACCGGCAGATCGTGGCGGCCTATGACGATCCCGCGGCCTTGGACGAGCTCGCACAGGCTTCTGACGTCGTCACCTACGAGTTCGAGAACGTGCCCTTGCCAGCGGGTGAGCGGCTGGTTGCCCATGGTTTGCTGTTTCCGCCAGCGCGCGCCTTGGAAGTGGCTCAAGATCGTTTGACGGAAAAGCAGTTTCTGAATGGCATAGGCATCGAAACGGCTGACTTCGTGGCCGTCGACGACGATGCTGGGCTAGGCGCAGCGATCCAGCAATTCGGCGGCCGTGGCATCCTCAAGACGCGGCGGCTAGGTTATGACGGCAAGGGGCAACGGGTGTTCCGCGATGCGCGAGACGCGGACACGGCTGGCGCCTGTGCAGAGATGGGCAGCGTTCCGCTGATCCTGGAAGCGCTGGTGCCCTTCGAGCGGGAAATCTCGGTCATTGCCGGGCGCGGGCAGGACGGCACAATCGTCGCCTTCGATCCGGCCGAGAATATCCACCGCGAGGGCATTCTAAGAACGTCGACGGTGCCGGCCCATGTGTCAACCGAGGTGGTTGAGACCGCAAAGGCCGTCGCAGGCCGCATCCTCGAAGCGCTCGATTATGTCGGCGTCATCGGCGTCGAGTTCTTTGCGCTCGCCGATGGCACGCTCAAGGTCAACGAGATCGCGCCACGCGTGCACAACTCCGGTCATTGGACGGAAGCTGCCTGCGTCCTGTCCCAGTTTGAGCTGCATATTCGTGCCATCGCCGGGCAGGCGCTGGGATCGACTGCCCGCCACTCCGATTGCTTGATGGAGAACCTGATCGGCGACGACGTGCTGAGGGTGCCGGACTTGTTGGCTGAGCCAGATACGTTGGTGCATCTTTACGGCAAGACCGAGTCCCGGCCCGGCCGTAAGATGGGGCATGCGACCAGGCTCAAACGCAACTAAGCATCAGTCGCGCGGCACGGGGCAGCTCAGATCGCCTTCTTCGCACTGCAGAGTGCCTTCCAGCGTTTCGATGCGCTGATTGGTCATGTCCGTCAGGCACTGGTTGATCAGCGTTGCATACAAAGTGCCACCGCCTGCCTGAGCGTTGGAGAACTCGCATTCCGCATCGCGGAAGCTGATCCAGGCGCGCTGCGCCTTGGTCAGGCTGGTCTTGACCTCAGGCAGATCCGCAAGGCGGCTTGTCACCTTGCCATAGGTCTCGTTGAGCTTGCGATCGGCTTCTTCGTAAGCCTTCGCCGCGCATTCCGTCATTTCCGCCTGGGTCGGTGCTTCATTGCAATCCTGCGCTGTGGCAGTGCCTGTTACGCCTGCTATCATCAGGAACGCCAGGATCGGCAGTGTGGCTCCAAGCTTCAACATCGCATTTCCTTTAGCTCATCTGGAGGTGCAATGGGGTTCCTCATCCACAAGGTCAAGTGGCGGTTGACACGTCGGGGAAGCCTCGGCTAAGGACACCTCACAGTTTCGGCGCGTCTTCGGGCGCGTCTTTCATTTCGGCCTCAAGGCCGCATCTGACGGATTGAATCGATGAAGATCAAGAACTCGCTTAAGGCTCTCAAGGCCCGTCACCGCGACAACCAGCTGGTCCGTCGCAAGGGTCGTATCTACATCATCAACAAGACGGCGCCGCGTTACAAGGCTCGTCAGGGTTGATGTCGAGCTGGCTTTTGGCCGGCTCACATAGATATCAGTTTGACGTTCCGCATGCTGCCGCTAAGGTTGGCATCATGCGGAACGTTTTCGTTTGTCTTGCGCTTGGCGCATCTGTTTTCACGCTCTCGCCTGCCGTTGCGCAGACGGTCAGCGCGCGCCATGTTCTGGAGCCTTCCGCGCGCGAAGCGGAGCGGCAGAAGAAAGCCCTGGATGAGCTGTTCGATTCGCTGAAACGGCAGCGCAATCAGGTCGAGGCCGAGCGAACTGCTGCGCGCATCGGCGCAGCTTTTGGACAATCCGGCAGCGCCAGCATCGATTTGATGATGGGCTGGGCCGCCAAGGCTCTGACCGACAAGAAGTTCGACCTTGCGCTCGATTACCTCGATCAAGTCATCGCTTTGAAGCCAGGCTATGCGGAAGCCTATAATCGCCGCGCGACCGTTCACTTCGCCATGCAGAACTATTCCAAGTCGATGGCGGACATCGAACGGACCATCACGCTTGAACCGCGCCACTTCGGTGCCTTAAGCGGACTAGCGCAGATCATGGACAATACGGGACGCGAAGAGCTCGCTTTGCGAGCCTATGAGCGTGTTCTGGATGTTTATCCCGCCCTGCGCAGCGCGCAGGACGAGGTCGGCCGCCTCGCCGACAAACTAGCCGGCGACGGCGCTTAACGCTTTTTAGACGGCTGAGTGAGCTTCCGCGGTCAGAGACCGCGCAGCCCGTCGGAGCCGATATAGGCAATGCGCAGCATGTTGGTCGCACCCGGCGTCCTAAGCGGCACACCGGCGGTGACGATCACCCGATCCCCCGGCGATCCAAACGCTTCCGAATGCGCGATCCGGCATGCGCGGTTCACCATGTCGTCGAGATCGGCGGCATCCGGCGTTACGACGCAATGCGTGCCCCAGACCAGCGACAAGCGGCGGGCTGTTTCCACCACTGGCGACAAGGCGATAATCGGTACCTGCGGACGCTCACGGGCCGCACGCAGACCGGTGGTGCCCGATGCGGTGTAGGTTACGATCGCGGCCAGCTTCAGCGTTTCGGCGATCTGGCGCGATGCCAGCGAAATGGCGTCGGCACCGGTGGCTTCTGGTTCCGAACGCTGGGCGTTGATGATGCCGGAGTAGGTCGGATCACGCTCCACCCGCTCGGCAATCTTGTTCATCATGCTGACCGCCTCGACGGGGTATTTGCCCGCTGCCGATTCGGCCGAAAGCATGATCGCGTCCGCCCCTTCAAACACCGCGATTGAGACATCAGACACTTCGGCGCGCGTTGGCACCGGTGCTTCGATCATCGACTCCAGCATCTGGGTGGCAACCACCACCGGCTTGCCGGCTCCGCGTGCCGCACGCGTAATCTGCTTCTGGATGCCGGGCACAGCTTCGATCGGCATTTCCACGCCAAGATCGCCGCGCGCCACCATCAAGGCGTCGGACAGTTCGATGATCTCGGCCAGCCGCGTAACAGCCTGCGGCTTCTCGATCTTGGACATGAGAAGCGCGCGGCCGCGTGCCACCTTGCGCGCTTCGGCAAGATCTTCCGGACGCTGGATGAAGGACAGCGCGATCCAGTCGACGCCGGTTGCCAACACGGCATCGAGGTCGAGCCGGTCTTTCTCGGTCAGCGCACCTACCGGCAGGTCGGTATCGGGCAGGCTGACGCCCTTCTTGTCGGAAATCTTGGTGCCGGCCACCACGCGGCAGATGATGCGCTTGCCATCGGCCTCTTCCGCCAAGAGCTGGAGCTTGCCGTCATCGATCAGAAGGCGGTGACCAGCCTGCACGGATGCGAGGATCTCGGGATGCGGCAGATGCACACGCATGGCATCGCCCGGCGTCGGATCATCGTCGAGCGTAAAGGTCTGGCCGACTTCCAGCGCAACCGACTTGTCGGCGAACTTGCCGACGCGCAGCTTGGGGCCCTGGAGGTCGGCAAGAATGCCGATTGGGCGGCCGACATCCTTTTCAACCGAACGGATGCGGCGCACCAGTTCCTGCATCGAGGGATGATCGGTATGGCTCATATTGATGCGGAAGACGTCGGCTCCCGCTTCAAAGAGCTTGCGGATCATGGCTTCGTCTGACGAAGCGGGTCCGAGCGTTGCGAGAATCTTGACTTTGCGGCTGCGTCTCATGGCGTACCTGTTCCGGTGACGGCGTTGGCGCCGTCGGCTCCCGGCTCATCGGTCAACTGAACCATCCAGCTTCCCTGATCACCGGTGTCATATTCTTGAAAGCCGGAGCGCTGGAAACCGCGAGCGAAGCAGTCGTTAACGCCGGCTATTTTGAACTCTCGTTCGGCCACACACATATTGATCTGGCCGTCCCAGCGTCCTCCACGCTCGGCATCCTCCGCATAAAGATAGTAGTAACGCGACGAGAGCGGACCCTCGATCAGCGTCTTGCAGGTCGATCCCTCCACATGCCACCAGCCTTCCGTAACCCAGCCGGCATTGGCACGATAACCGATCGCCACGCCGACCAGATTCTGCGTGGCATTGCAGACCCTGAAATCCGCCTTGGCCGCCTGCGTTCCCGCAGCCAAGGCCAGCGGTGAAAGCAGGATCATGGCCAGGCTGACGCGCAGACCGCGCGGCAAAGACCCCAGCGCCGACAGCAACGATGCGAAGCGCCTCAGCGTCAATTTTCCAGCCCCAGCCAAATCGTCGTGGTTCACGTTCCTTTTCGAAGAAGTCGGCGCATGTGTCAACGAAAGGAAGCCCTCGATCTAATCGCTTGAATCGCTTCTCACTGGAAGTTCGGTGGATTGGGCTGCAACAATGTCGAAACCACGGCATTGCTCCGAGCAAGCTGGCATGGGATGCAGGCTGTTCCATCCCTCTGCTTTGGCCACATGATGACCGATCCGGATTTCCAGCCTTTTGAAGTGATCGACGGTGATTGGAGCAGGGGGCTGCTGCTTGTGGCAGATCATGCCGGGCGAAAGCTCCCTTCGCGCTACAATAGCCTCGGCTTGCCACCTTCGGAGTTCGAGCGCCATATTGCCTATGACATCGGGGTGGAAGCCACCACGCGCGGTTTGGCGAAAGCCATGGGCGTGCCCGCGGTGCTGTGCCACTTTTCCCGCCTGCTGATCGATCCCAATCGCGGTGACGACGATCCGACGCTGATCCGCCAGCTTTATGATGGCACCGTCATTTCCGGTAATTACCCGATGAGCGCTGATGAGCGCGAATCACGGCTGAACAGCTTTTATCGCCCCTATCACCAGGCAGTGGCTGAGGCCGTAGGACGCGTTACGCAGACCAGAGGCCAGGCACCGTTCATCTTTTCCGTTCATTCGTTCACGCCGATAATGCAGGGTATCGTGCGTCCGTGGCATGTCGGGGTCCTGTGGGACATGGATCACCGCGTGGCCTGGCCGCTGATCGAGATGCTGGCCGTCGACCCTGCTTTGCGTGTCGGCGACAACGAGCCTTACGACGGCGCCTTGCGCGGTGACACGATGTACAGCCATGCGATTACCCAAGGCTTTGCGCATGCGCTGATCGAAATCCGCCAGGATCTCATTGCCGATCAAGAGGGTGTCGATGGCTGGGTGGAGCGGCTCGTGCCGATCCTTGACGCGATCAATGCCCGCCCCGATATCCATGACGTCCAGCATTTCGGTTCCCGCACCGGGCCAGTGGATCATCGGAAAGGTTGATTATGACACCTGATTTGTCACCAGAGCAGCAGCGCGACTTTGAAGCGGCTGCATTCCGCCGTTTGCTTGCGCATTTATCTGATCGTAGCGACGTGCAGAATATCGACATGATGAATCTTGCGGGCTTTTGCCGCAACTGCCTCGCTAACTGGTATCGTGATGCCGCCGAGGGCGCGGGGCAGGTGCTGTCGAAGGATGAGGCGCGCGAAATCGTTTATGGCATGCCTTACGCAGACTGGCAGGCGCGGAACCAGACCGAAGCCTCGCCTCAGCAGAAAGCCGCTTTCGAGGCTGCACGTCCGCACGATCATTGATGGGCTGGTTTCCCTTGCCTGGCCGAACGGGGTTGACCCATTCGCCCGGCTTTGGCATCGAACCGCCCCGCGACTGACGGTAACGCCTCCGAGTCGCTTCCCGAATTTCTGGAGATCAGCATGGCCGATGAAGTCACCGATTCCTCGCAAACCGTAGCGGCTGGCCAGCTGCGCGCGTTCATCGAGCGCATCGAGCGCCTCGAAGAGGAAAAAAAGACCATTTCGGACGACATCAAGGATGTCTATGCGGAGTGCAAGGGTACGGGGTTCGACACGAAGGCAGTGCGACAGATCATACGCCTGCGTAAGCAGGATCAGGCTGAGCGAGAAGAAGCCGAGGCGCTGCTTGATCTTTATATGAATGCACTTGGGATGGCCTAGCTTTCGCTGCCTAAGAGTTCTTCAGCCCCGCAGGCTCAAGCCTCGCGGGGCTTCTTGTTTTCATGCGTTGGCTTCGTCGGAGCATAAAAAGCTCACGGCGCGGCGGAAGCCGTTTCAGGATTGGTAACCATGTTCAGGCACATCTGCCGGCATGGCTCAAATCATGTCCTTTCCTCTTTATCGCCGTGAGGCACTCGTGCGCGAGATTGCCGATCGCCTGCAAACACTTCATGGCCCGCATGCCAATGCTTATTGGCGTGAAAGGGTGGCAATGGTCGCTGCCGTGCTTAGGGAAGCGGGGGTCGGCCAGGACAAGGTTCGTGCGGAAATTCTGGGCCTCCAAGACGCAGTTCAGATCCGTATCCGCGGCGAGGCGGCTTCATATTACGGCGAATAGCGATAGCGCTGGTCGTTTCAGGCGAATGGCACAGGGTGCGGATATTGGCGGCTGCACCATTCGCAAGAAATCAGGCTTGTCGGGCTGAAAGTCGCTTGAAGAGAAGCAGGCTGGGCCGCCGACGGATGCGTGCTTCGCACATCGTGTCGATCACCCGGCCCAGACCTGTGCAGGTCATCACAGCAGCGTCTTGCGCTACTCGGCTAATGCTTCTTTCCGCTTCCTCAGCACCGCTGGCGACAGCATCGCGATCAGCATCAATGCGACCACGCCCAGCAACACAGCGCTGATCGGACGCGTCAGGAAAACGGATGGATCACCGTCCGACAGTTGCATGGCGCGCCGGAAGTTTTCTTCCAACTGCGGGCCGAGCACGAGGCCGAGAAGAAGCGGGGCGGGTTCGACGCCGACCTTGATGAAGAAGTAGCCGAGCACCGCGCATCCCAGCATGAGCCAGACGTTGAAGGCACTGTTGGAGATGCCGTAGGTGCCGATGCAGCAAAACAGGACGATCGCCGGGAACAACAGGCGATAGGGGATTTTCAGCATCGATACCCAAAGGCCGACCAGCGGCAGGTTGATGACGAGAAGCATCAGGTTGCCGGTCCACATGCTGGCGATGACACCCCAAACGAGTTCCGGCTGCTCGGTCATGACCTGTGGACCGGGCTGGATGCCCTGCATCATCAGCGCACCGATCATCAATGCCATCAACGCATTGGCGGGGATGCCGAGCGTCAGCAGCGGAATGAAGCTGGTTTGCGCACCGGCATTGTTGGCTGCTTCCGGTCCGGCCACACCCTCGATCGCGCCCTTGCCGAAGCGCGAAGGATCCTTCGCCAGCTTCTTTTCGAGCGCGTAAGAGCTGAAGGGAGGCAAAGCGGCACCACCGCCCGGCAGAACGCCGAGAGCCGAGCCGAGGAAGGTGCCCCGAACCATGGCCGGGAAAGCTGCCTTCAGGTCTGCTCTTGAGGGGATGAGGTCGTGCAGCTTCTGGCTGACCACGCGCTGCACGCTTGGCCGCTCCAGATTGGCGATGATCTCGGCCAGACCGAACATGCCCATCGCAACCGGAACGAAGTCGAGCCCGTCGGCCAGCGAGGGAACGCCGAAGGTCATTCGCGCGGCACCGGAATTCACGTCGATGCCGATGACGCCAAGCAGCAGTCCGAGAAAGACCATGGCAAGCGACTTCATCACCGACCCGTGGGCCAGAACAACGGCCGCGATCAGCCCGAGAACCAGGAGGCTGAAATATTCGACGGCCGTAAACCGCATCGCGAGATCGGCCAGCGGCAGGCTGAGCACGGCGATAATGATGGTGGCCACGGTGCCAGCGAAAAACGATGATATGGCAGCGATCGCCAGCGCGGGACCGGCGCGGCCCTGCTTGGCCATTTCGTGACCGTCGAGACAGGTTACCACTGACGAGGTTTCGCCCGGCACGTTGACGAGAATGGCGGTCGTGGAGCCGCCATACTGTGCACCGTAAAAGATGCCGGCCAGCATGATCAGCGAGGACGCAGGCTCGAGGCCGAAGGTGAACGGCAGCAGCAGGGCGATGGTGGGGATCGGGCCGATGCCCGGCAAAACGCCGATGGCCGTGCCGATTACGACGCCGATCAGGCAGTAGAGCAGGTTGTTGAATTGCAGGGCCGTCGACAGGCCGAGCAGGAGATTGTCGAACAATTCCATGACAGACTACCAGGGCCAAAGCGGCACCGGCAGGGCCAGTACCTTGATGAAGAGAAGGATCGCCGCCGCGCTCATGAACAGCGCAAACACGATCACCTCGAAGAACCTGCTTTCTCGGCTCGCCCATGCTGCGACGATGATGGTGGCAAGCGAAGCAAGGCCCAGACCAAGCCCCTCCACCACCAGCGCGAACAAAGCGACCGCGATCCCGATCAGCGTGATCGGGCGCCACTGCATCGGTTCGATGCCCGCATGCGATCGCGTCAGACCCTTGACCGTGAAGAACAGGCCAAAGGCCAGAAGGATCAGCGCGATGGCCCAGGGGAAATATCCTGGGCCCATTTCAGCGGCCGTTCCGATGGGGAGGTTCCATGTCGCGGCGAAGGTGCCGGCCGCGACAAGAACCAGGAAGGCGCCGAAACCAAGATCGGGCCCGCCTAAGCGCAGGTTTGTCAAAGGCTGAGGCCTCAGTTCGGCTTGATACCCGAGGCGGTCACGATGCCACCCCAGTTCTTGATGTTGGTATCGAGCCAAGCTTTGACATCATCCGGCGCGCCGGGACGGACCATACCGCCTTGTTCCGCGATCTTTTCCTGGATTTCCGGCATGGCCAGGATCTTGTTCAAATCGGAGTTCAAGCGTGCGACGGTTTCAGGCGGCGTGTTGCCGGTCGTGAGAAGACCCTGCCACGTGCCGGCGTCGTCCAGCGGCAGCTTGGCTTCCTTGAAGGTCTCGACCTCCGGCAGCGCCTGCATGCGCTTTTCACCGGTGACCGCGATGCCCGCCAACTGCTTGTTGTTGACGAAAGGAAGCGTCGCAGTCGAGCCGTTGATGATGACGTTGCTTTCGCCGGACACGACCGCGCGGGACGCTGCTGCACCGCCCTTGTAGGGCACGTTCTTCCATTCGATGCCGAGATCGCGGGCAAGGGCGACGGCGGTGATGTGGTTGAGCGCGCCGACACCGGAATTGGCGACGGCCAGCTTACCGGGATTGGCCTTCGCGTAGGCGACGAGTTCAGGCACCGTTTTTGCAGGCACCGAAGGGTTCACCGCCAGCACGTAAGGGCCGAACATGACCATGCCTACGGGGGCAAGGTCCTTTTGCACGTCATAGGTCAGGTCGGTGAAGAGGCTCGGTGCCACCGCCAGGGAACCGATGTCCATGAGCAGGAGCGTGTGGCCGTCCGGCTTGGCCTTGGCGACGGAATCCGCACCGATATTGCCGGCAGCGCCTGGCTTGTTCTCGACAACCACAGGCTGACCGATGGCTTCAGAAAGCTTCGGGCTGATCAGGCGCGCCAGGATGTCGGACGTGCCTCCGGGAGCGAAAGGCACCACGATACGGACGGGCCGTTCGAATTCCTGTGCCCGGACAACAGATGGAACGGATACAGCAGCGAGCGCAGCAACGGCGGCGATCGCCTTCATCAGACGAAAGTTCATTGGGGTCTCCTCCACAAGACGGAAAGGTTGCGCCCTCCGCGCAATGTCTTTCCGGCGCGTACCCTCACGCGCTTGGTAAGCAACTTAAGGATATTTCTTCCTGTAGCGAGTTGTTTTCTGGATGGATCAATGCAAATTCAGCATCGATGTTCGAGCTGTCCCAACTCTGCTGCTTCGTGGCTGTTGCCGAAGAACTTCACTTCGGGCGCGCGGCGGAGCGTTTAAACCTGACGCAGCCGCCGCTCAGCCGGCAGATCCAGGCGCTGGAAGCGAGCCTTGGTGTTAAGCTTTTCGATCGCACAAGCCGGTCGGTTCGGTTGACGCGGACGGGGCAGAGTTTTCTATCCGAGGCGCGCGATTTGCTTAGGCAGGCTGAAGGGGCGGCACTCGCTGCCCGCCGTACGGCCTGCGGGGATGCCGGCACGTTGACGCTCGGCTTTACCGCGGCATCCGGCTACGAGTTCCTGCCGCGCTTGATCCAGCGCTTTCGCGCCGAAGCGCCGGATATCGATCTGATCCTGAAGGAGATGGTGTCGGCACAGCAGATCGACTCGCTGGTTGCTGGGCGCATCGATGTCGGTCTCGTCCGGCCCGGCTTCAATCGGCGCGAATTCGGATCGATCTGCATCGTCAGGGAAGCGCTGCTGCTCGCGGTTCCCGTGGGCCATCCGCTTGCCAGCGCCCCGGAGATCAGCATCCAGGATCTGGATGGTCAGCCCTTCGTGACCTATTCGCCCTACGAGGCCCGTTATTTCTATGATCTTGTTGCGGCGGTGTTCGCCAAGGCAGGCATCAACCCATTTTATGTCCAGCATATCAGCCAGATCCACTCGATCATGGGCTTGGTGAAGGCGGGGATCGGTCTCGCGCTTGTGCCTCAAGCGGCCGCAAACCTTCGCTTCGAAGGCGTCACGCTGCTTCCCGTTCCCATTGACCCACCCAGGCCCGTGGAACTGCATGCCATCTGGCGGGCGTCAAACACGGACATGGCGCTGGAAACACTGCGGCGAACGTTGAAGCAGATGAACGGCTGAGCCCTGCCAAGAAGCGGTCAGCTTATGCGAGGCTTCTCATGTCGCTTCGAAGGAGAAGCCCGATCGCATGATTAGGTGGCTGCGATCGGGCTGGAGCTGGGCAATAACGTTACGCTGTCCAGCAGCATCAATGTGCCTGAACAGGGTGAAGGCTTTGTGAACAAAGCCGATGTCGGCACGATAATCCGAAGGTGACAAGCGGCCGACATGCAAAAAAGGCCTCGATCGGCAGAACGATCGAGGCCTCATAGGGCGGCTAAATCTTGCGCGTGGTTGTCAGGCGGCCTGTTTGCGCTGATATTTGCCGATCAGTGCTTGCAACATCGCTTCTTCCTCGGACGTCAGATCCGAGAGCGGCGCACGCACCTTGCCGGCCTTGAAGCCCTGCAAACGGACGCCTGCCTTGATGGCGGCGACGGCATAGCCCTTGCGGCGGTTGCGGATCGCCATGAAGGGATAGAAGAAGTCGTTGAGGATGCGCTCGCAATCGGCGCGCTCGCCGGCGCGTAGGTGTTTGTAGAACTCAACCGCGAGGCCGGGCACGAAGTTGAAGACCGCCGACGAATAGGTGGTGAAACCTGCACCGAGATAGGCTTCGGCAAACAGCTCGGCCGTCGGCATGCCGCCGAGATAGGTCAGGCGATCGCCCATCTTCGCGGTAACCTGGCGAACAAGACCGATGTCTCCCGAACCATCCTTGAAACCAACAAGGTTGGGGCAAGTGTCGCACAGCCTTGCCAGCGTGTCGGCCTGCAGAATGGAGTTGTCGCGGTTGTAGACCATGACGCCGATCCCGACGGACTGGCAGACGCGCTTCACATGTTCGAAGAGCCCTTCCTGCGGTGCGTCGATGAGATAATGCGGCAGAAGCAAGATGCCCTCTGCGCCAGCCTTTTCGGCCGACTGCGCGATCTGGATGGCGATTTCGGTGCCATAGCCGCAGCCCGACACGATAGCCGTGTCGCCTGCTGCTTCCTTGGCAGCGGAAACGATCGCCGGGATCTCGTCAGGGCGAAGCGAGAAGAATTCGCCCGTTCCCCCGGCGGCGAAAAGCACAGGGGCGTCGAAGCCGGAAAGCCATTCGACATGCTGCTTGTAGCTGTCGGCAGCGAAACGGCCTTCTGCATCGAAATGCGTGACGGGAAAGGAAAGAAGTCCCGATCCGAGCTTCTGCTTAATCTCATGAGGTTCCATGACACTGCCTCTTGTTGATGTCGAGCCGCAGATAGCCCAGTCACATGATAGGTGTCAATAACTTGTATTATAAGTTTGCGCGGCTGCGTCGAAGCATGGCGCGGTAACGTGCCTGGCTTCCTTTCAGATGGCGGTGCATCGCGTCCCGTGCGCCAGTTTCGTCGCCGGTCAGGATCGCCTCGATGATCTGGCTGTGCTCGTTGTGGAGGTGCGCGATGTAGTCGCCTCCGGCTGTATCCGTGGCCCGAAGGGCGGCGCGGGGAATGACACCGCTGCCGACCATCGACAGGAACTCGCGGAAGCGTGGATTGTTGGTTGCGTCCGCAATCGCCAGATGCAGCGCGAAGTCGGCTTCAGACGTCGCTTCGCCAGCCTCAAGCTGCGCCAACACCCGGTTGTGGCAGCCGATAATGGCTTCTTCCTGCTGCGGAGAACGGCGCACGGCTGCCAGTCCTGCGGCTTCCACTTCCACTCCGGTTCTCAATTCGAGGACCTCGACGACGGACGATATGCGCTCGTAATCGAGGTTCTGAAACGGAAGCGTATCAGGCACGGGTATCTCCCGCACGAACACGCCGGCGCCTTGCCGCGCTTCCACGAGACCATCTGCCCGAAGGGCTGCGATCGCTTCACGGATAACCGTGCGACTGACGCCGAAGGCTTCCGTCAGCTTGGCTTCGCTCGGCAGCTTTTCACCGGTGGCGAAGTTCCCGGCCTGGATGGATTGCCTGAGCTCCGAGCTGACTTTCGCGACGAGATTGCCTGCAGAGCGCTGCTTGCTTTTGTCGGGCTCCATGAATGCGTCTTTCTCATTGTCTTGCCGCGCGTATGCGCCAAGAGAAAGCAGAGCGGGAAGTTATAAGTCAAGTTTGGCTGTGGGCTCGAAGGTCAGCTTGAACATGTCGGATGGCTTCTCGCCGCATGGGCTGAAGCCCAGAGATCTACGCCACTGTTTCCGCCTGGATCACCACCACCTGCGTGCCGACATCTACGCGGTCGTAAAGGTCGATGACGTCGTGGTTGAGCATGCGGATGCAGCCGCTCGACATGGCGTGGCCGATGGATTTGGGTTGGTTGGTGCCGTGGATGCGGAACATCGTGTCGCGGCCCTGGCGATAAAGATACATCGCGCGGGCGCCGAGCGGGTTGTTGGGGCCACCTGGCATGCCGCCGGCATATTGCTTGTAGCGCTCCTCGCGGCGGATCATGTTGGAAGTCGGGGTCCAGCTCGGCCATTTTGCCTTGCGTCCGACCGTTGCACCGCCGCTTAAAGCCAAGCCGGCGCGGCCAACACTGATGGCGTAGCGAATTGCGCGGCCTTCACCCAGGATGAAGTAGAGACGGCGCGCGGGCGTATCGACGACAACGGAGCCGGGCTTCAGCTTGGTGGGATAGGCGACTTCCTGGCGATGAAGTTCAGCCGGAAACACGTCGAGCGGCATGGCCGCCAAAGGAAACTCTTCGTCGGGAACGGCCGCATAGCTCAGCATCGGCGGCGGCACTTGCGATGTCGCACAGCCCGCGAGCAAGGAAGAGACTCCCAGAAGGAAGCTGCGGCGGGAAAGGGACATCGTGGCGCTCCGCGGATTGTCAAAGACACAATCCGCGATAGACGCTTTATGGTTAATGAAGCCTTAGCAGGCGTTGTAGTCGATCAGCTTGCGGGCACGAAGTTCAACGCTACGCCGTTGATGCAGTAGCGCAGATAGGTCGGCGGCGGGCCGTCTTCGAAGACGTGTCCAAGATGGCTGCCGCAGCGCGCGCAATGGCATTCGGTTCGCACCATGCCGTAGGAGCGATCCACCGTTGTTTCGACGGAGCCTTCGACCGGATCGTTGAAGCTCGGCCAGCCGGTGCCGCTTTCGAACTTGAGCTTGGATTCAAACAGCGGCTGATCGCAGCCGGCGCATTCGAAGGTGCCGGAGCGTTTCTCGTAGAGCAGCGCGCAGCTACCGGGGCGCTCGGTGCNNCAGCCCGGTCAGGGTCAATGGAAACATACGGTCGCCGAAGATCTCGCGGATCATGCTGATCGAATGCGTGTAGGGCCATAGCCGCTCGGCACCGGGGTTGAGCCAGATCGTGCTCGGCCATTGCTGAAGCGCGCGTTGAAGCCACACAGCACCGGCTTCCGCGTTCCAGTGTTCCACCGAGCCGCCAGGATGCGCGATTTCGTAGGGGCTCATGGAGGCGTCGCCGACAAAGATCGCCTTGTAGTCCGGGCCATAGCGATGCAGCACGTCGAAGGTCGGGATGACCTCCGCATGACGGCGGCGATTGTCCTTCCACACGCCCTCGTAAAGGCAGTTGTGGAAGTAGAAATATTCTAGCTGCCGGAACTCGGCGCGAGCGGCTGAAAATAGCTCCTCCACGATCTTGATGTGATCGTCCATCGATCCGCCTACATCGAAGAACATCAGCAGCTTCACGGCATTGCGGCGCTCGGGACGGGTTTGCACGTCGAGATAGCCATGTTCGGCCGTGGCGTGGATCGTGCCGGGTAGGTCGAGTTCTTCGGCTGCGCCTTCGCGCACCCAGCGGCGCAAACGCTTCAGCGCGACCTTGATGTTGCGGGTGCCGAGTTCGACGGAGTCGTCGAAGTTGCGAAACTCGCGCTTGTCCCAGACTTTCACCGCGCGACGATGTCGGCTTTCATCCTGGCCGATGCGCACGCCTTCGGGGTTGTAGCCATAGGCACCGAACGGCGACGTGCCGGCCGTGCCGATCCACTTGGAACCGCCCTGATGACGACCCTTCTGTTCCTCAAGACGCTGTTTCAGCGTTTCCATCAGCTTGTCGAAACCGCCCAGCGCCTCGACCAGCTTCTTTTCGTCTTAGGTCAGATGCTTTTCGGCGAGACGCCGCAGCCATTCTTCAGGCAGATTGGCTGCATCAATCCCGCCTTCGCCGGTGACAGCGTCCAGGCCCTCGAAGACGTGGGCAAAAACCTGGTCGAAACGGTCGATGTGGCGCTCATCCTTCACCAACGCTGCGCGGGCGAGGTAGTAAAACCCTTCGACATCATACTCGACAAGACCGGCCTCCAAGCCTTCGAGCAGGCTCAGATATTCGCGCAGCGAGACGGGAACGCGCGCAGCCTTGAGCTCAAGGAAGAAGGGGATGAACATCGCTTGCCGCCGTTATTCAATCCGGTAGCGAAGGAAGCCGGTGTTTTTCGCGACGCGATCGTAGAGCTGCCGTGCCGTGGCATTGGACTCGTGGGTGAGCCAGTACACGTTCGTCACGCCATCTTCGGCTGCAATGCGCTTTACGGCTTCGATAAGCACCCGCCCCAAGCCCGTGCCGCGGCGTTCGGGATCGACATAAAGATCCTGCAGGTAGCAATTGTTCGCGACCGTCCAGGTGGTGCGATGGTACATGAAATGCACCAGCCCCATTGGCTTCGTATGGGTCACCGCAAGCAAACACTTCGGCTCGAACTCGCCTGGCGTATGCAGCCGTTTCCATGTCTCTGCATAGACCTCTTCCGGCACCTTCGCCTCGTAGAAGTCGAGATATTCAGTCCAGAGGCGGCGCCAATCCGCTTCATCGTCCAGCGTGGGCCGGCGAACTTCCATACCTTCCATAACCGAAACTCCTCAGCCCTGCCGCCGTGCCATGAAGGCCAGCCGTTCAAACAGATGCACGTCCTGCTCGTTCTTCAACAAGGCGCCATGCAGCTTCGGCAGTGCGTTCTTGGGATCGGCGCGCAGGTCTTCCGGTTCTATGTCGTCGGCCACCAGCAGGCGTATCCAGTCTAGCGCTTCGGATGTCGACGGCTTCTTTTTCAAGCCCGGCACGTCGCGGATTTCGTAAAAGCGGGTGAGGGCGGCGCGCACCAGATTCTGCTTGATGCCGGGGTAATGGACATCAACGATTTTCTGCAGAGTCTCGGCTTCCGGAAAGCGGATGTAATGGAAGAAGCAGCGGCGCAGAAAGGCGTCCGGCAGCTCCTTTTCGTTGTTCGAGGTGATGATGACGATCGGCCGGATGGCGGCGCGGATCGTTTCGCCGGTCTCATAGACATAGAACTCGTTGCGATCGAGCTCCTGCAGGAGATCGTTGGGGAACTCGATGTCGGCCTTGTCGATCTCGTCGATCAGGAGCACGACCTTCTTACCGGCCGCAAAGGCATCCCACAGCTTGCCGCGGCGGATGTAGTTGGCAATGTCGTTGAAGCGGGGATCGCCCAACTGGCTGTCGCGCAGACGCGACACGGCGTCATATTCATAAAGGCCCTGCTGCGCCTTGGTGGTGGATTTCACGTTCCATTCGATGAAGTCCAGCCCGAGCGCTGAGGCCACCTGCCGGGCCAGTTCGGTCTTGCCGGTGCCCGGCTCGCCCTTGACTAGAAGCGGGCGCTCCAGAGCGATGGCGGCGTTGACTGCGACCATCAGATCCTTGTCGGCAACATAGGCTGCCGTGCCTTCAAAACGCATGAAGCTTGGTTCTCCCGACAGGGTGCGGTCAGACCGCGTTCTTCTGGCATATGTGCCTGCCTAAAGTCGGACGGCAAGGCGGTTGGTGGCTGAACCTGTTGCGCCAGTGTTCGTTTGTTCATCTAAACAGGACCAACCGACATGACCGATCCGCAGCAACGCCGCCTTTTTGGCATCCTCGTCGCGATCTTTGCCCTGATTCCGGTTGCGGCCGGCCTGGCGGGTCTTTTGCTCGGACCGCGTTTTCTGGGTGTACAAGCGCCGTGGCCGGCCGATCTTGGCAGTCATTTCCGGTTTCTGTCCGGCATTTTCCTGGCCATGGGCGTCGTCTGGTGGAGCTGCCTGGCTGATCTCCAGAACACCAAGGGGCGCTTCCGTTTGCTGGCTTTGCTGACGATTTGCGGCGGGCTTGCGCGGTTTGTTTCGCTGTTTGTCGACGGCCAGCCTTCGCTCGGTCATCTCGGCGGGCTTGTCATGGAGCTTGGCGTCGTTCCCCTGCTGACGCTGTGGCACTTCCGGCTGTTCGGACGCTGAGGCCTCTGGTCAAGCGCGGTTTGCAGGACTATCTGTGGTGTCGGCGTTCTGGGCTTCCCGACAGAAGTAACATATTCTCGGGGCCTTATTGATCTCTAGGGAGCTGTCCCTGTTTAGACCCGTGGGTTTGGACACACGGCGCCCACCTACTATGTAGGTTCCCGGGATCGATCTCTTCATCGGTCGTTCTGGATCGCCACTTTCATCGGAATTTTCCGGGAGAATCCTCCGGTTTCTCGCCGAAACACGGCGATTTCTTCCGCTATTTTGATCGCTTTTTCTGGTTTTCCTCGCCATAACCGGTGAATGGATACGGCTTTCTTCAAGAAATCGCTCCGCTCGGAAACGCTCAAGCGTCGCGACGCCCTGTCGCCGGATTATCGATCGAAGGCGGCGGCCAAGATGGCGGATCGCGTCGGCGAATTCGGCATCGCCAAAGGCACGGTGGTGTCCGGCTTCTGGCCGATGCGGACCGAGGTCGATGTGCATCCGCTGATGGCAACCTTGGCAGAAAGTGGAGCGCGGATTTGCCTGCCGGCGATCCTCGACAAGACCACCATCGTGTTTCGCGAGTATTTTCCCGATGGCGAGATGATCGACATGGGCTTCGGCACGATGGGGCCGCCCGAAACTGCCACAGTGCTCGAACCGACGGTGATGCTGGTCCCGCTGGTTGCCTTCGACGGGCGAGGGCATCGGATCGGCTATGGCGCCGGCTATTATGATCGCGCGATCGCCGGTCTGCATGCCAAGGGTATCCTGCCGCGATTGATCGGGGTGGCGTTCGACTGCCAGCAGGTGGAGTTCGTGCCGGACGAGCCGCATGATGTGCGGCTAGCGGAAATGCTGACAGAGAGCGGCTTGCGCCCATTCGAGCCGGGCTGATAGGACACGTCTCAAAGCTGGCTGATCAATGCGCCGGCGGAGGTTTGTGGTGCGACTTCTCTTCCTCGGCGACATGGTAGGCAAATCCGGACGAACGGCGGTGTGGGAGCGGTTGCCGGGCCTGATCGCCGACCTCAAGCTCGACTTCACCATCGTCAATGGCGAGAACGCGGCCGGCGGCTTCGGCATCACCGAAGATATTTTCCACGAGACCATCAAGGCCGGCGCCGATGTGGTGACCACCGGCAACCATGTCTGGGATCAGCGCGAGGCGCTCGGCTTTGCAGCACGCGAAGACCGCTTCCTGCGCCCGGCCAACTTTCCCAAAGGCACGCCGGGCAAGGGCGCCGGGCTCTACATTGCTAGGAATGGCGCACGCGTCATGGTGTCGAACATCATGGGCCGCATCTTCATGCATCCCGAACTGGACGATCCGTTCCAGGCCGGCGAGCGCGAGTTGGCGGCTTGTCCGCTGGGCGAACAGGCGGATGCGGTGGTGTTCGACTTTCATGCCGAGGCGACAAGCGAGAAGGTCTGCTTCGGCCATTTCGTGGACGGCCGCGCCAGCCTGGTGATCGGCACGCATACGCACCAGCCGACGGGCGATCATCAGATCCTGAACGGCGGCACCGGCTATATGTCGGATGCCGGCATGTGCGGCGATTATGACTCATCGCTTGGCATGGACAAGGAAGAGCCGTTGAACCGCTTTCTGTCCAAAGTGCCGAAGGGCCGCATGGAAGCGGCATCAGGACCGGCGACGATCTGCGGCGTCGGCGTGCAGATCTCGGACCGTACCGGACTGGCGGAAAAGATCGCACCGTTGCGGCTTGGACCGCGCCTGGAAGAAACGATCCCGGCCTTCTGGCAATAGCGCACAGTGATGACAGGCCCGTGATAACGGGAATGTCAGAATTGATCGTGTTGTAGAAGCTGAAATCGACCCTACGTCTTGCCGACTTTTACCGGCAAAGAGAGGGATTTTCAGGCCGTGGCCGAGTATTTCGGGTTTATCAACGATCCAACAGCATGGGTCGCGCTGGCGACGCTGGTCGTCATGGAGATCGTGCTGGGGATCGACAATCTGATCTTCATCTCGATCCTCACCAACAAGCTGCCGCCTGAAAAGCAGCAGTTTGCGCGCCGCCTCGGCATCGGTGCAGCGCTGGTGCTGCGTCTCGGCCTGCTTTTCACCATCTCCATCATCGTTCAGCTGACCGAGCCGGTTTTCACCGCCTTCGATATCGCCTTCTCCTGGAAGGACCTCATCCTGATCGCCGGTGGCCTGTTCCTTGTCTGGAAGGCGACCAAGGAAATCCACCATACGGTGGATGTCGAAGACGATAAGGGCAACATGGTCGGCAACACCGTTCAGTTGACGGTGGGCTCGGCGATCGTTCAGATCCTCGTGCTGGATCTGGTGTTTTCGGTCGACTCGATCATCACGGCCGTCGGCATGACCGACCATATCGCGATCATGTTCATCGCCGTCATCACGGCCGTGACCGTGATGCTGGTGGCAGCCGAGCCGCTGTCGCGCTTCATCGCCAAGAACCCGACCATCGTCATGCTGGCGCTGTCGTTCCTCCTCATGATCGGCATGACGCTGATTGCGGAAGGTTTCCACTTCCATGTGCCCAAGGGCTACATCTATGCCGCCATGGGTTTCTCCGCGGCGGTGGAAGCGCTCAACATGTTTGCGCGGCGACGCAAGACGCGGGTCAAGACGACCAGCCTGCACTAAGGCGTAGCAATCAAGAAAGGCCCGCTTCGGCGGGCCTTTTTCTTATTCGGCGGCCTGGAAGGCGTCTGCTCCGCGTTCAAACTGGAGGCGGGCGAGCTTGGCGTAAACGCCGTTCTTTTGCACCAGCGTATGGTGCGTGCCTTCCTCGACGATGCGGCCGCCATCCAGCACCAGGATGCGATCGGCCTTGAGGATGGTCGCCAGGCGATGCGCGATCACCAGCGTGGTACGGCCCTTCATCAGGCGTTCCAGTGCCGTCTGCACCAGCGTTTCGCTTTCGGCATCGAGCGCGGAGGTGGCTTCGTCGAGCAGCAGGATCGGCGCGTCGCGCAGAATGGCGCGGGCAATGCCGATACGCTGACGCTGGCCGCCCGACAGCATGATGCCGCGCTCGCCGACCTGCGTATCGTAACCGTGTTCGAGATTGCCGATGAAGGTGTCGGCCAGGGCATCCCGTGCGGCAGCTTCGATCGCATCGCGGCTGGCGCCCGGTTTGCCGAAGGCGATGTTGTCACCGGCCGTATCGGCGAAGATCGCGACATCCTGCGGCACCACGGCCATGCGGGCGCGCAGATCGAGCGGATCGGCTCGCGTCAACGGCACGCCGTCGATGGTGATCGACCCTTCCAGCGGATCGTAGAAGCGCATCAGCAGCGAAAAGATCGTGCTCTTGCCCGACCCCGAGGGGCCGACGATCGCCACCGTTTCACCCGGCCGGACCGCAAAGGACAGGTCGGTCAGGGTCGGCATGTCCGGACGCGCCGGATAGGCAAAGGACACCTGCCGGAACTCGATGGCGCCAAGCGGCTTGGCGGGCAAGGGTTGCGACTGCGCCGGCGTGGTGACTTGCGGCACTTCGTCGAGGATGTCGCTCATGCGCTCGGCGGCACCGGCGGCCTGGCTGATCTCGCCCCAGACTTCCGACAAAGAACCCAGCGCGCCGGCGGCCAGCACCGCATAAAGCAGGAATTGGCTCAGCGTGCCGGCAGTGATGGCGCCGGTCAGCACATCGCGCGAGCCGAACCAGAGAACGGCGACGACGGATGAGAAAATGAAGAAGATCGCGAAAAAGGTCAGGATCGAGCGCGCCAGGATCGATGAGCGCGCCGCCTCGAAGGCGCGATCCACCGCGGCACCGAAACGGCCGACGACCATGCCCTCATTGGTGAAGGCCTGCAGCGTGCGCACGGCGGAAATCTGCTCGCCGGCATAGGCGCTGGCCTCGGCCAGCATGTCTTGCGCATGACGCGACTTGGCGCGCACATTGCGGCCAAAGCCGACCAGGATCAGCACGATCACCGGAATGGCGCCGAGCACCATCAAGGACAGTTTCGGGCTGGTGACCACCATCATCACCACGCCGCCGATCGCCATGATGGCGTTGCGCAGGGCCTGCGAGGCGGTGGAGCCGACGACTGACTTGATCTGCGTGGCATCGGCCGTCAGCCGCGACACGATTTCGCCGGAGCGGGCTGTATCGAAAAAGGCAGAGGACAGCGTCGTGACATGGGCAAAGACATCGCGACGCAGATCGGCCACGACGCGCTCGCCAATCGTGATGACGAAATAATAACGCAGCGCGGAGGCGGCCGCGAGCACGGCCGCGATGCCGATCAGCATGCCGAAATAGCCTTGGATCATGCCGGCTTCCACGCCGTTGAAGCCGTGATCGATCATGCGGCGCACCGCGATCGGCAGGGTCAGCGTGGTGACCGCCGCAATGATCAGCGAGACGATGGCGCCCCCAACCAGGCCGCGATAGCGCTTCAGATAGGGAAGCAGGCGCGACAGGGGAGCAAGTGAGCGGCGGCGAGCGTCGGGCGACGGCTCTTGAGCGGCCATTTTCAACTCCTGGCTTAACCGACTGAGCGCATGCGGGCCGGCCTTGTGCTTGGTCGGAGGCTGATGTATAGGCTCGCCGACCCTTTATGAAGCCGTAGCGGTCATTCGCTGCGGCTTCAAGTTTTCCAGACCGGGTGACATCGCCGCAGGGCCGAAGCGAGCTTCTCGCATCAGGCTCGGCGCAAGCCCAGTAGAACCAGGACAAGCGCCATGAAAGACAGCATTCACCCCGATTACCACACGATCAAGGTCGTGATGACCGACGGCACCGAGTACCAGACCAAGTCGACCTGGGGCGCAGCCGGCGACACGATGAACCTCGACATCGACCCGACCACCCATCCGGCCTGGACGGGCGGCACGCAGACGCTGCTCGATCGCGGTGGTCGCCTGTCGAAGTTCAAGAAGCGCTACGAAGGCCTCGGCATCTAATCTGCCGATTTCGGTTGGAATTGAAAACGCCGTTGCAGGTTTGCAGCGGCGTTTTTCGTTTTTGGGATGTGGTGCGTCCTTCGAGGCTCGCCAGGATGGGGCGGAGGTTCGTTCTGGACGCCGTTTCGTCATCCTCGGGTCTGCGTCTCCGCTTGCGTTCCGGCTCCGCGCGAGGATGACGAAGCGGGAAGGGTGGTGCGTCCTTATCTGCCCTGCGCACTGCCCTTAACCAACAAGATCCATGGCGGGCGGTCGAGCTTCGGTAAGGCTGGTGCTTGGTTGGCAAGCGGGGTAGCTTCTATGATCTTCGGCGAGAAAGCTCACCTGGTTGTCTGCTTTAGAAGCGAATGTCAGCAAGCGGTCTGCAATCGACATCATGCGGGTCGTCATGGCCCTTCTTGTCGTGGCGCTTCATGGTCAGCTCTTCAAAGAAATCAGCGCAGAAGCCAAATTCGTCATTTCAGACACGCTGTCGCGCCTCGCCGTTCCATGGTTTCTGGTGGTGACCGGATTTTACTTTCGGGCAAGCAGCCTTGCCGAACTGCGCGTCTGGCTGATCCGAATGGCCGTCATCTACGCAGTGTGGATGATCGCGTATTCGCCCTTCTACCTCGCCGACTTGAACCTTAAGAGCGCCGTGCTGCTCGCCGGCTTCGGCTATCGTCATCTTTGGTATCTGTTCGCAGCCTTGCAGGCGGGGCCTATCCTTTATTGTCTTCGCGGTCGGAGCTTTGTTCTGCTGTTACCGATTGCGAGTGTCCTGTTTGCGATAGGGATGGTGATCCAGCACTTCGAGTTGACTGAGTCCGCCGACTACCGGGTCGTCCTGTTCCGAAACTTCCTCTTCTTTGCATTGCCCTTCATGCTGCTCGGGCATCTGATGCGCCGTGTCGATTGGAAGCGCGTGTCGTCGAGCCTGCTTGTTCTTCTGTGTGTGGCAGGCTGTTGCATCCTGCTTCTGGAAGCCGCGTTCTTTTCGTCCCGAACCTGGTTCTCACAGGATCTGTATGTCAGCCTGTTCTTTGTCAGTCCGGCTGTTTTCGCTCTGTGTCTTCACTTCGACAATGGGCGGCTGCGGTCTGCTGCGGAAATGGCAACCGGCATTTACCTCATTCACCTGATGGTCTTGCTGACGACAAAATCGAGCACAAGCCTTACGGAAACGCCGGCGACACTGGTCACCATCGGGCTATCTGTTGCAGCGGCATTCGCACTGCGGAAATTGAACAAGCTTGTTCCGGTGCTTTAGCGCGGCAGCGGGAGGCTCGTTAAGGCGAGCCTCCGACTGGATGCCGCCTACGCCTCAAGCGCGCGCTGCACGATCGCCGTATCGGTGTGCTGGATGAAGCGCGCCAGCTTGTTGTCTCGGACCGTCCAGACATGAACGAAGGGGGCGCGGAAGCTCTTGCCGGTGTTGTTGTAGCGGCCGCTGTAGTGGCCGAGCGCAACCACTGTGTCGCCTTCGGCGACAGTGCTGTCGGGCACCGCCTGGTAGCCTTCCCACTCGGTCATGAGCTTGGCGAAGACGGACTGAACGACCGCATCATGCCCGACAAAGGTGCCGGCATAGGGATAGCCTTCGGCCTCGGTCCACTCGATGTCGGAGGCCATGGTGGAAAGAACCGCAGGCAGGTCTCCCGCAGCAAAGCCGGCATAGAGTTTCTGCACCAGAACGCGGTTCTGCTCGATATTGCTCATTGAACATCCTCCCCCAAGGGAACCACCATGACAGCGCCGTGGCAGGACCGCAACGGGTTTGCGGGCAGCATGAGCAAAGATCAAGCTGGCGATGGCACTCAGGAAGGAGGCGCTTACCGGTCTGAGTGCCCCAGCCCGCGCTCCGGCCAGACGAGATCGCGGACGCGCTGCTTGAGCACCTTGGCTTCGGGGAAGCCGGCGTCGCGTTTGCGCTCCCAGATCAGATGGGGCTCGGCGCCGTCGGCCTGGCAGTGGATCTCGAAGATGCCGCCGGTGCCCGGTACGAGCGCGACTTCGCCGAGATCAGCGCCAAAGGTGGAGAGCAGTTCCTGGGCAAGCCAGGCTGCACGCAAAAGCCATTGGCACTGCGTGCAGTAGGTGATGGTGATGCGGGGCAGGGTGGCCACGCTCAAAACTCAGGCCGCGCTGAGCTTGGCCATGGTGGCCTCGTCGACTTCGAAGTTGACGTAGACATTCTGCACGTCGTCGTCGTCTTCGAGCGTGTTGACGAGCTTCAGGATCGACTGGGCGCGATCCTCGTCCACCGGCACGTTGTTTTGCGGCTTCCAGATGGTCTTGACGGATTCGGCCTCACCAAGCGTGCTTTCCAGCGCCGACGAGACTTCGCCGAGATCGCCGAAGGCGCACAGGATGGTGTGGCCTTCCTCGTCGCTCGTCACGTCCTCGGCGCCGGCTTCGATCGCGGCTTCCATGACCTTGTCGGCGTCACCGACCTTGGCGGGATAGGTGATTTCGCCGGTGCGGTCCCACATGAAGGACACGGAATTTGTTTCGCCGAGCGCGCCGCCCGCCTTGGTGAAGGCTGCGCGCACATTGGCCGCGGTGCGGTTGCGGTTGTCGGTGAGCGCTTCCACGATCAGCGCGACGCCGCCTGGGCCGTAGCCCTCGTAGCGCACTTCTTCGTAGTTTTCGGCATCGCCGCCTGAGGCCTTGGCGATGGCGCGGGCAATGTTGTCCTTTGGCATGGACACGGCCTTGGCGTTCTGGATGGCCAGACGCAGGCGCGGGTTCATGTCGGGATCGGGCAGGCCAGCCTTTGCGGCCACCGTGATTTCGCGGGCGAGCTTCGAGAACATCTTGGATCGAACCGCGTCCTGGCGGCCCTTGCGATGCATGATGTTCTTGAATTGGGAATGGCCGGCCATAGTACCTCTGTCGAGTCGAAGATCGGAGTTGACGGTTTGTCGGAATTGCCCGGTCTATAAAAGGAATTCCGAGCAAAATCCAGCGTGGGGCTTAGCCGTAGCGCTGTTCCAGATGGCGCTTGAAGTGGGTGGCGTCGAGGGCCGAGCCGGTGGCGCGCTGCATTAGCTCGGGCGTCGACCAGCGCGAGCCTTGGCTCCAGATGTTGTCGCGGCGCCAGTCGTTGACGCGCTCGAAGCGGCCCGCGGCGAGATCGTCCTCGATGTCCGGCATGTCTTTGGCGATCGTCGCCCATTGCTGCGCGGCCATCATGGCGCCGAGCGAATAGGACGGGAAATAGCCGAGCATGCCGGCCGGCCAATGGACGTCCTGCATCGGGCCGTCGCCAGGTGAATCGATGGTGGACAGGCCGAGCGTGTCCTGCATCCGGGCATCCCAGGCTTCCGGAATGTCGCGGGTTTGCAGGCGGCCGGCAAGGAGATCCTGCTCCATTTCGAAGCGCAGGATGATATGCAGGGGGTAGGTGACCTCATCGGCATCGACGCGGATCAAACCGCGCTCGACATGATGGACGTGGGGCAGGATGTCGTCGATCGCCCAATCTTCGCCGAGATGCTTCTCCACCACCGGCAGCGCCCACGCCCAAAAGGCCGGGTTGCGGCCGAGCTGCTTTTCCACGAACAGGCTCTGGCTTTCATGCACGGCCATGCCGCGCGCCTTTCCAAGCGGCCAGTGCGCCCAGGCTTTCGGCAGGTTCTGCTCGTAAAGCGCGTGGCCGGTTTCGTGCAGCACGCCCATCAGGGAGGACAGGAATTCGGTGGTCTTGTAGCGCGTGGTGATGCGCACATCGGTAGGCACGCCGCCACAGAAGGGGTGGTGCGACACCGACAGGCTGCCGTGGGTGAGATCGAAGCCGACCGCCTGCATCATGGCCAGCCCAAGTTCGCGCTGACGCTCGATGGGGTACGAACCCGATAACGCCTTCAACGGGTGCTTGGCGCGTTTTTCTTCCTGGACTGACAAGGCGCGCGGCACGAAGTCGACGAGGAAGGTCTTCAGGTCGTCGAAGACCGGGGCGATTGTAGCGGCCCGGGTGCCGGGGTCGTATTGCTCCAGCAGCGCATCATAGGTATCGAGCTTGAGGACGTCGGCGCGCATGGCGGCTTCCTCGCGCACCAGCTGGATCACGCCATCCAGTGCCGGCTCGAAGGAAGCCCAATCGTTCTTGGCGCGCAGATCGCGCCACAGCTGCTCGGAGCGCATGCGGGTTCGCATCTGCTTTTCCACGAACTCGGCGGGCAGGCAGGTGAGGTTGATATATTGCCGCTTGAACTCGCGGACGGCGGCTTGTTGCTCGTCGTCGAGGTCTTCGCGTTCGGCCGCGTCGATCCAGTCGGCGATTTCGGGAGCGGAAGCCTGGCGATGCTGCATGCCGGCAAGGGCTGCCATGCTTTCGGCCCGCGCTTCGCCGCCGCCGACCGCCATCGACACGGCTTCATCGACGCCCAGGATCGAAAGGGCGTGGCTGAAAGCTTCGAGTCGGCGGTTGAGGTCGTCGAGTTTCTGAAAGGAGTCGGGTTTCTGGAAGGACATGGGGGGAACACCATCCTCGGGCTGCGTGATTACCCTGCTGTAGCGCACAACACGGCGTGATTGAACCGGCCTCGTCTTTCGTCGCACTTGCCGTGAGGAAAGGTGGCGTTCATGCTGTGTTTCTTAACAGGGGAAAAGGGAGGAGTTTCAGTGGTGGGATTGAACAGACGCAGTGCGCTCGGTCTGGCGCTGGCGGCCGGCCTGGCTTTCGGTAGCCCGGCGCAGGCGCAGGAGTTTCCGTCGCAGACGATCACGCTGGTGGTGCCGTTTGCGGCCGGCGGCTCGACCGATCTGGTTGCGCGCGTGATCGCCGAAAAGATGTCGGGCGAACTCGGTCAGAACGTCATCGTGGAAAATGTCGGCGGGGCCGGCGGCAATCTCGGTGCCGACCGCGTCGCGCGCGCGGAACCCGACGGCTATACGATCCTGATGGGCACGGTGGCGACCCATGCGCTGAACCCGCTGATCCTGAAGACCAAGCCCTATGATCCCGTGACCGACTTCACGCCGGTTTCGCTGCTGGTGCTGGTGCCCAACGTGCTGGCGGTGAATCCGCAGCTGCCGGTCAACACGGTGCAGGAGCTGATCGACCTGCTGAAATCGAAACCCGGCGAATACTCCTATGCTTCATCGGGCAACGGCACGCCGCTGCATCTGTCCGGCGAGCTGTTCAAGAGCATGACGGGCGTCGACATGCAGCACGTGCCCTACAAGGGGTCCGGCCCAGCACTGACCGATGTGCTGGCGAACCAGGTGCCGATTATCTTCGACAACCTGCCATCGTCGTCCGGCCATATGAAGAGCGGCACGCTGAAGGCGCTGGGCGTCACCACGGTGGAGCGCGCGGCCTCCTTCCCCGACGTGCCGACCATCGCAGAAACCGTGCCGGGCTACGAGACCTATTCCTGGAACGCGCTGTTTGCGCCCAAGGACACGCCGGCGGACGTCGTCGCCAAACTCAACGCCGCCGCCAACAAGGCGCTGACCGACGAGACGGTGAAAGCCCGCATGAAAGATTTCAGCGCCACGATCGTTGGATCAACCCCGGAAGAATTGGGCGCGCATGTGAAGGCGGAACTGGCGAAGTGGGAGCCGATTGTGAAGGCGGCTAACGTGCAGTTGGATTGAGGTGATAGGGGCTGCGGGCTGCCGGGGGTGGCCGGCTGTCGTGCCCATTTAGCTCCTGTAGCCACAGCTTGAACAATACTGCCGGCTTTTTTCGGTACCGTCGACGAAAGCTTAACGGCTTCAATCCAACATGATTGAAGCACAGGGGTAGTTTATGGCTGAAACTTCAATCGAGTGGACCGATGCGACGTGGAACCCCGTAGCTGGTTGTACCATTATCACCGCAGGTTGCACCAACTGTTACGCGATGCGGATGGCGGCTAGGTTGGAAGCCATGGGGACAGAAAAGTACGTAGGCACAACTCGCAAAAGCGGCGGTCGGGCAAAATGGTCAGGAAAGATCACTCTTGATCCGAAGGCCATGTCAATACCGCTAACATGGTCGCGACCGAGGCGCGTTTTCGTCAACTCCATGTCTGATCTTTTCCACGAAGACGTACCAGCTGATTTCATTCGCGATGTCTGGGCCACGATGGCGCAGACATCGCGCCATACGTACCAAGTGCTCACAAAGCGCCCTAAACGAATGGCAGAGGTACTTACAAGAGGTGACTTCCCGGTACTGCCGAATGTGTGGCTTGGAACTAGCGTGGAAGATGACCGGGTCGTATCTCGCCTGGATGATCTGCGCCGCGTCCCAAGTGCTATTAGGTTTGTTTCGTTCGAGCCCCTGATTGGCTCGGTTGCTGGCGCGGAACTGCACAACATACATTGGGCTATCGTGGGTGGGGAGTCTGGCCCAAATGCACGCCCTATGGAAGCCATTTGGGTCGATGAAATCGAAGCAGCGTGCCGGCGGTCTGGAGCAGCTTTCTTCTTCAAGCAGTGGGGAGGCCGGAACAAGAAGGCCACCGGCCGCGAGCTTCGCGGTCGGACTTACGACGAGATGCCATCGCTGCCGGCTTAGAAATCGAAGGTACCCTGATCTTTCTTGGACGAAACCTTCCAGAACTTGTGGGCCAAGTCATGCTTAGCGGCGAGCAGAAGCCAATAGAGATGTTGCCCCTTTGATCCCGTAATGAGTGTCGTGTCTTCGGACGTCGCAATGCCTGTGCTCGCGACAGACTTTCTCCAGTACTCCATAACATCCCGCCTGATGGTGGGCTGCTGCTGCTTAAGATCGACAGCGTGTCGCCAGCCGGGCGCGAACTGGTCGAACTGCGAAATTTCGGCAGCAACGTTGATGCTAAGGTTTCTTTGAAGATCCATTTTGCTGATGTGGGCAAGTATGTCGATGCGCTTAAGCCTAGAAAGTGTTTTGAAGATTTCAAAATTCAGCGCTCCGATGTTAAACGGATCGAGAAAAGCGAAATTCAATCCATGAACTGCTGATTGCTGCAGCGCACGCGCTGCTGTCTCGTTAGCAGGTCCATGTATAGGAAAGACCGGTGCACCCATTTCTTTGAGACGTGTTGTTGCTGCTTCCAGCCGATCCTTGTCAAGATCGGCGATGATGACCTTGGAAAATGGTGCCCCACCTTCACAGCTCTTCTTCCAAGCGGCTACAGGACTGCCGTCGATCCACTCTCCTGTGTCCTTGACCAGCGATCTGCCCGGTCCGCAAAACAAATCAATGTAACATGCTCCTCCCGCTCCCTGTGGAGCTAGGTACTTTGCTCGTACACCACGTGAAATATCGATATATCGGCAGAGGTATGCTTGCTTCTCCCTGGCCCAACCGCCAACTTCCTCAGCGGGTAGTTTATCGTCTCCCTCGATTAGATCACCCAATGAATGCGCCCCTACCCAATCAAAAGCTAAGGTCTTCCAGTCGTATCAATCGGTCAAGCGCTTCGTCTTGTTTCATTGCAAGATGTTGTGCAACAAGGACCGGCGATCATGAGTTCATAAGGCAGGCTAAGGGTACGCAGCGTTAGCTAGGACCTGTATAAACTTTACGCTGGAATGAAAGCTTAGATGTCCGATAGTCAAAAATCTTCAGAGACAAACGGTAGGAAGGCATTTTGTAGCGCCTGCGGCGGCGATCGGAACTGCACTGTTAGAGGTGAGTTCCTCCAGGCCGGCGGCGACGAAGATTTTCAGTGGCACACATATTGGTACATCCTTGAGTGTCGGGGCTGCGATCATACATTCGTCCAGACAGTTAGCACGGACTCTGAATCTATCGAATATGACTATGGTCCAGATGGTGAGACTATCTCGTGGGCGCGCGAGACCTCGCTGTATTGGCCCGCGAAGGCAAAGCGCAAAAAGCCGGATTGGCTATCGGAAATAGTACTAGAAGACGTTGACGTAACGGTACTGGACCAGTCTCTAGTAGAGCTTTACGGAGCTTTAGATAATGACCTGATAGTCTTGGCAGGAATTGGGATCCGAACAACTTTCGACATAGCGTCCAAGCTGTTGGGGGTGGATCCTGACTTGACGTTCAAGAAAAAGCTTGCGGCGTTGATGGACGCAAATCACATCGGCCCGTCTGACATCTCTCATCTCGAGACGCTGGTGGATGCTGGTAGTGCATCTGCTCACCGCGGGTGGCGTCCAGGGCCGGCAGCTCTAAGCACCATGATGGATGTCTTGGAGCATTTTCTTCAAAACGCGTTCATTGAACCGCATCGAAAGAAGCAGCGAGATGAGGCTGTCAGAAAGTTGAAGGTTCCCCGACGCAAACCGCAAGGCAAGAACAACGAAAACAAACAGGTCTTACTCGTTACGGGCATTGATGACCTTGGTATATGATCGCTGAGTATCGCCGCTAGGGCGTCCTTCAGCCATGTTTCTCAAAGTGAAGGATCGCATCGAGGGGCAGATACTACGTCGAGCCGAAACGGATCAGCACGCGCTCGTCGGGCAACATCAGCGCGAAGCCGATCGTGTAGAGGTTGGACGCGAACGGCGCACCCGGAGAGACAGGGCCTTCGAACACATAGTCCGCCCCATGCTTGAAGCGGCTCAGGTCCACCTCCGCCAACAGCCATGCGGGTGGCGCATCCAGCGTAATTGGCGGCAGCGAGGCGTCTGTCTTCAGAGCGTGCGAAATCGCGGCGAGATCGGCTTCGGAATAGCGCAACACCGCCCATAGTTCATTGTCCGTCGGACCGAGACCGCCTTCCGTGCCGATGGGGGTGACCGACCATTTCGCTTCTACCGGGGCGGGGTGCAGGGTTATGAACTTGGCCAGGAGGGCGATGTCGGTTTGCACTTCGGCGACCTTGGCCGGCTGGCTTTCCGAGCAGCCGGGGGCCGCCATCATGACCAGCGCGGTTAGGGCGAGGGCGCGTGCGAGGTGTTTCACGCAAGCGATCCGTTCGCGCCGGGTTTTGGAGCGCGTGAAAGCCGGACGGGCCGTGATCCACGCCATCTCCGCGAACTCCTTCAAGCGCGCGCCGTTCAGCGCTCCGTCAGCTTCAGCTCAATGCGGCGGTTGCGGTCGCGGGCTTCCGGGGTGTCGGCGGCGTCGAGGGGTTGGTATTCGCCGAAGCCGGCGGCGACCAGGCGGTTGGCGGGAACGCCGCTGGCGATCAGGAACTTGACCACCGAGGTCGCGCGCGCCGACGACAGTTCCCAGTTGTCGCGGAAGCGGCCGGTGCCCGACAGCGGGCGGTTGTCGGTGTGGCCATCAACGCGCAGCACCCAGTTGATTTCGGGCGGGATTTCGCGCTGCAGCTCGATGATGGCCTGGGCGAGTTTCTGCATCTCGTCCTGGCCGGCCGGGTTGATCTCGTCGCCGCCGACGGGGAACAAGACTTCCGACTGGAACACGAAACGGTCGCCGACGATGCGGATGTTTTCGCGGTCGGACAGGATTTCGCGTAAACGGCCGAAGAAGTCGGAACGGTAGCGGTTCAGTTCCTGCACGCGCTGGGCGAGCGCCACGTTCAAACGGCGGCCGAGATCGGCGATCTTGGTGTTGGACTCGCGGTCGCGGCTTTCGGACGCGTCGAGCGCGGATTCCAGCGCGCCGATCTGCATGCGCAGAGCCGAAATCTGCTGGTTCAGCAATTCGACCTGGCTGAGTGCGCGCTGGCTGATCTCGCGCTGTCCTTCAAGCTCGCCGGACAGCGTGCCGATCTGCGCGGTGGCGGCGGCATCGGCGCCGGTGCCCTGGTTCAACAACTGCTGCAAACGGCTGCGGTCCTGCTCGGCCTGGCTGAGCGAAGCCTGGAGGCCGGCCAGCTGGTCGGTGGCGTCCTGGTTGTTGGAGCGTTCCAGCGCCAGCAGCTGCGTCAACTCGTTGATCTGCGAGTTCAGGCGGTTCAGCGCCTCATCCTGGCCGCTGACTTCGCGCGACAGAAGGAACTGCGCCAGCACGAACACGGACAGCAGGAACATGATGGCCAGCAGCAGCGTCGACAGGGCGTCGACGAAGCCCGGCCAGTAATCGACGGTGCGTTGGCTGCGTCGGCCGCGAGCAAGCGCCATGGTTCTAGCTGCGCTCCTTCTCGGCCAACGTATCGGCGAGGCGGTCGAGCGTGGCGCGCACGGCCTTTTGTTCTTCGGCCTGCGCTTCCACCCAATCGCGCATGATCTGCTGTTCCGAGCGCATGTTCTTCACCAGACCGGAAATGCCGTCGGCGAGATTGGCCATGGCGGCTGCGACGCGCTGGTTGGAGCCGCCGCTGTCCTGAATGGCGCGCAGGCGCTCTGACAGGAGCTTCAGCTCTTCGCTGGAGGTCGCGGCGGAGGCGGTGTCGACGATCGGCAGGGTGGATTCCAGATCGGTGACGGAGGACAGCCAGTTTTCGAGCTCGGTATAGAAGCGGTTCTGCGCGCGGCCGGCCTGAAGGTCGAGGAAGCCGAGCACGAGCGATCCGGCCAGACCGAACAGGCTGGACGAGAACGCCGTGCCCATGCCCTGCAAAGGTGCCGACAGACCGGACTTCAGGGAGTTCAGCACATCATTGGTGCTGCCGGTGCCGGGATCGAGCGACTGGATGGTCTGGCCGATCGAGCCGATCGTGCCGAGCAGACCCCAGAAGGTGCCGAGCAGGCCGAGAAACACCAGCAGGCCAATGAGATAGCGCGAGATGTCGCGGCTTTCATCGAGGCGGTTGGCGATGGAATCGAGGATCGCGCGGGTGGAATTGGTGGTGAGCGCGATGGCCGAGGAGCGGCTGAGCAGCGCGCGCATGGGCGCCAGCAAAACGGGATCACCGCTATCATTGCCGGCGCGAAAATTCTTCACCCAGCGCACTTCGCGGAACAGGCGGATGACCTGCATCAGCGCAAGCAGGATGCCGACGACGAGGACGCCGAGAATCAATCCGTTCAAACCGGGATTGGTGCGGAAGGCGGTGGCAATCTGCCTTGTCAGGATAACGGCGACAAAGCCCGCGATCGCCAGAAAGACGACCATGGAAGCCAGGAAAACCTGCGGATTGGACAGTTTGTAGGGATCGGCTTCCGGCCGGTCCACCATGCGTTCCAATCCGAGCGTCTTTGCCAACGCCATTCACCCGCCTCCAAGGCCTGCGACTTAACCTTCGCCAAGCTTTAAACGGAAACGGGTGGGAAAAGAAAGGCGCGCGTGCAACAGCGCGCGCCGCTTCCCCTTGATTTAGCTGCGCTGCAGGGGCTTGTTCAGCGTCTTGACCAGCGCGCCGTGGATGATCTCGTTGCCGGCCACCACCGAACCGGTCTCCAGCATGTCCTGTCCGCCGTCACGGGTGGACAGGAAGCCGCCGGCTTCGCGGATCATCAGGATGCCTGCCGCCATGTCCCAGGGCTTCAAGCTGTCTTCCCAGAAGGCATCGAAGCGCCCGGCAGCGACATAAGCGAGGTCGATCGCGGCTGCGCCGAAGCGGCGGATGCCGGAACTATCGGCCATGACGTTGCGCAGGTCGATCAGAGCACGGCCGTGATTGCCGAGGCCGAGATGCGGAATGCCGGTGGCAACCACGCAATCCGACAGCTGGCGGCGTGCAGCCACCCGCATGCGGCGGTCGTTCATGAACGCGCCGCCGCCACGCTCGGCTACGAACATCTCGTCCATGGCCGGGTTGTAGATCACGCCGGCGACGATCTGGCCCTGGCGCTCAAGGGCGATCGAGATGCCGAACACCGGAATGCCATGCAGGAAGTTTGTGGTGCCATCCAGCGGATCGACGATCCAGCGGTGCTGGTCGTCATCGCCATGCACGGCGCCGCGCTCTTCCATCAGGAAGGAATAGCCGGGGCGGGCGCGTGACAGTTCGGTGTAGATGATGTCCTCGGCCTTGCGATCGGCCTGGCTGACATAATCGCCCGGACCCTTCACCGAAACCTGAAGGTTCTGCACTTCGCCGAAATCACGCGCGAGCGAGCGGCCGGCCTTGGTGGCGGCACCGATCATGACATTGATGAGAGCCGAACGCGCCATGCTTGATCCCGATCGTTAAAAAGAACTGTCCGCGCGGGCCAACTGCCCCCGAAGAACCAACCGCGCTTAGTCGGCGCGGCGGATATAGGTGATCTCGTTGGTATCAACGATGATGCGCTCGCCCGACGAGATGAAAGGCGGCACGAGAACGCGCACGCCGTTTTCCAGAACAGCCGGCTTGTAGGACGAGGCAGCGGTCTGACCCTTTACGACAGGATCGGCTTCCGTGATGGTCAGCGTGACCTGATCCGGCAGGGCAATGCCGATCGGGCGCTCTTCATAAAGCTCGACCGTGACCATCATGCCGTCCTGCAGGAAGGCCGCGCGATCGCCGACGAAGTCCTTGGCGAGTTCGAGCTGCTCGTAGCTTTCGGTGTCCATGAAGACCAGCGCGTCGCCCTGCTCGTAGAGGAAGGAGAAGTCCTTCTGCTCGAGGCGGATCTTTTCCACCGTCTCAGCGGCGCGGAAACGCTCGTTGAGCTTGGTGCCGTTGATCAGGTTCTTGAGTTCGACCTGATTATAGGCGCCACCCTTGCCGGGCTTCACCGCATTGGTCTTTACCGCAACCCAAAGGCCACCATCATGCTCGATGACGTTGCCTGGACGGATTTCGTTGCCGTTGATCTTTGCCATGGTGGTTGATTGTCCGGGATTGTTGGCGCCGGAGCGGCGCGATTGGCGCTCCCACAACCATACTTCGCCGCCAGAAACAAGATGCGACGCAATAGGCTTGAGCTAAAGCGGGTGCCTCAACGCAGCTTGTCGGCCTGGTCTTCGGCCGCTTTGAGCTGCGCTTCGGTGAGGCCGGCGAGGTGATCGTCCATCTCGGGATCGCGCAAACCGGCGCGTTGCGCGCGCAGATACCAGGCAGCGCCCGCGATCGGATCGCCCTCGACGCCGATGCCGGCGACGTAGAG
>DCDI01000140.1:0-286 GCA_002316345.1 Phyllobacteriaceae bacterium UBA1059
GGCCCGGGCTTGGAGAGGACTGGTTACCTCCAGATCGCGCTACCGCAGCGCAACCAGCCCGGACACCGCCGCCCTCCTCTGATCCCCGGTGCGCACCAGAGTTCCCAACGAGGGCGATGGGGGAAGGATAGGCGAGTGGCTGTGGGCGTGGATAAAATTTAATGGCGCGACGGTGGAGTGCGTAGCCTTCTCCCCTTGTGGGAGAAGGTGGATCGACGCGGCAGCGACGAGACGGATGAGGGGTTTTCATCCACGGAGTTGCCAAGCTGGAACACCCCTCATCCGA
>DCDI01000140.1:323-3391 GCA_002316345.1 Phyllobacteriaceae bacterium UBA1059
CACCTCAGGATGAGGACCGTGGTGGGATGCCGCTATCGTGGAGAGGCAGTTGGCTTCACGCGCTGCTGAAGAAAGGGTCGTGATTACCCGTGTTCGAAGGCGGACCACTAACGAGAGACCACAACCGGCCTCATCCTAATGTGTGAGCGTAGCGAGCCTCGAAGGACGCTCTTCGCTTATTCGCCGCTTTTTGCTCGATGCTCGTTCAACCTCGGCATCAGATCCACCAAATTGCTCGGCAGATGCCTGTAATCCAGCTGCGGCTTGAGGATTTCGTCCCAGCCGTCCTTGCAGGCGCCGGGGGAGCCGGGGAGGGCGAAGACGAAGGTGGCGTTGATGGTGCCGGCGGTGGCGCGGGACTGGATGGTAGTGACGCCGATCTTGTCGAAGGACACGCGGTGGAAGATCGCCGAGAAGCCGTCCATGACCTTTTCGAACAAGGGCAGCAGCGCGTCGACGGTAACGTCGCGGCCGGTGAAGCCGGTGCCGCCGGTGGTGATCACGACGTCGATCGAGGGATCGCGCGTCCAGGCGAGCACCTGTTCGCGGATGGCTTCGATTTCGTCGCGCACGATGGCGCGGGCGATGAGGCGGTGGCCGACTTCTTCGATGCGCGCAACCAAGGTGTCGCCGGATTTGTCGGTTTCCGATGTGCGCGTATCGGACACGGTGAGCACGGCGATGCCGACGGGCACAAAGGCTTTTGTTTCGTCGATGCGATAGGCGGGGCGGTTCATGAGGCGCTGTACGATCCCTTGAGCAGTGTTGCCTGCACATACCATTGCGGATGATCGAGCGACAGCTGCGCCGCTGCCGCATCCGCTTGGGCGGTCGTGGTAAAAAGACCGAAGCAGGTGGCGCCCGAGCCGGACATGCGGGTGAAGGAGGCGCCGGTTTTCGCTATGTGGCGCAGGACGTCGGCGATGATCGGCGCGACTGCNNCGTTGCGTGTGTGGGCCAGCCAGTCGAGCCAAGTTTGCGGCGCGCTGTCGTCAGGCGGCGGGGCCAAAGGCGGGTTGTCGCGCGTGGTGAGCTGCTTGAAGATTGCGGGCGTCGATACGGCGACACCGGGATTGACTAGCACGGCGGGACATTCGGGCAGGGTGCCGATCGGCGCGACCTCTTCGCCGATGCCGGTGACGCGCGCGGGTTGGGCGTGAAGGCACATCGGGACATCCGCGCCGAGCGAGAGGCCGAGAGCGGCGAGATACAACTGAGGCAGGTCGCTCTGCCACAACGCGCAAAGCGCTTTCAGCGTGGCAGCCGCATCGCTGGAGCCGCCGCCAATGCCGGAGGCTATCGGCAGGGTTTTTTCCAGATGGATGCCGACGGGAAAGGTGGGCGGACCGATGCGGTTCCGAAGCGCATCGCGAGCACGCAGAACGAGATTGCCGGTGTCGAGAGGCACGCCGGCGGCGTATGGGCCGGAAACGGTGAAGGCGTCTTCGTCGGCGGGCTCGACCGTGATGCGGTCGCCTGACGTGGCAAACCCCACCAGACTATCAAGTAGGTGATAGCCATCGGCGCGGCGGCCGACGACATGCAAAGCGAGGTTGATCTTGGCGGGCGCGAACTGGCTCAGCGCGCCGGCTTCATGCGGGGCGGTCAATCCTTGGCGACGGTGTAAACGCCGGTCTTTGGATCGCGGATCAGCGTTCCCTGGCTGCCGGCGCGGGCTTCCTGCTCCTGCCGCTTGATGCGTGACGTGACCTTTTCGGCCTCGCCGACGAACTTCTTGTAGCCGGCATAAGCAAGCGCGCCCACCACGGCAAAGAAGACGATCTGCGGCATCGGTTCAAGCGCTCCTTCGCGCGACTGGTTCGAAGGCAAATCTACAAGGGATTTCGTGGCAGATCAAAGGCGATAACGGGCCCACAACGCTTGTTCTTCCGCGGCTTCGATCAGGCCGGCACCGGCTGCGGCCGCGAAACTGCCGGCAAGGCCAGCATCTTGCGCGCCAAGCAGGCCGAAGCGGCGGCCGAGCAGGCCCTTTGGCGGCGTGATGACGCGCAAGGTGGCATCCTTGCCAAAGCGCGCCTTCAGCGTGCCGCGCAGATCGCCCAGCGCATCGGCAAGCCCAAGTGCCACGCCTGATTTGCCGGCCCAGAACAGGCCGGTGAACAGGTTGGGATCGNNCGCGGGTTTTCACCATGTCGATGAAGGTTTCGTGCACTTCGAGCTGCAAGGCTTTGAGGCGCTCGACATCTTCCGGCCGCTCGGGCTTGAAGGGGTCGAGCACGGCCTTGTTCTGGCCAGCCGTATGCACGCGGCGTTCGACGCCGAGCTTGGCGATGAGATCCTGGAAGCCGAACGACGCGGAGACCACGCCGATCGAGCCCACGATGGAGGATGGATCCACGATGATCTCGTCGCCGGCAATGGCAATCATGTAGCCGCCCGATGCAGCGACATCTTCCACGAACACCAGCACGCGCTTGTTCTTCTCAACGGCAAGGTCGCGGATGCGCTGATAGATCAGGCGCGACTGAACGGGCGAGCCGCCGGGCGAGTTGATCGAGATCGCAACGGCCGGCGCATCCTTCATGCCGAACGCCTTCTCGAGCAAACCGGCGCAGGCGGCGAGGTTCAGCGAAGGGCGCAGCGGGGAGCCGCCGGCCATGATCGTGCCGTTCAGCCGGACCACCGGAATAACAACGCCCTCCTTGCGCATCGACTTGGGCAAAAGGCGGCGAAGCATGCGTTTCACGAGGGTACTCTCCGGTGGACAAGTGCCTCCCATGTAGGTGCGCGCGTTGGGCACGCAATGGCATCCTAGTAGCCGAACAGGGTCGCGCAGCCGTTGTTGATGGCGTCGGCGCGTTCCGAAAAGCCGTTTCCTGCGGCATTGTGAACCACAAGCGGCGGCAGAAGCGACAGCGCAGCGCGGGAGCCGAGTTCGCCGCGCACGACGATCCGCGTGGCCGCTTTGTCGGGACGCGGAAGGATGGGCAGGATTTCTGCGCGTCCGAAGCGGCCGGTGAAGGCGCGCAGAATGTCGGGCAGGGATTGCGGCCGGGCAATCACCGCGACGCGGCCTTTTGGTCGGACGATCGCCGCGGCCGTGCGAA
>DCDI01000140.1:3582-3857 GCA_002316345.1 Phyllobacteriaceae bacterium UBA1059
CCGACCGGCGCATTGGCGTCGAGCGCAAGCGTGCGCTGCGCCCATTCCACCATCTCGGGCGAGCGCTCCACGAGCAACGCTTTAGCCTGCGAACACCGGGCAAGCACGGCGAGACCGGCAGCACCAACGCCGGCGCCAAGATCCGCAACCGTCCCGCTGAAGCCGCTTGGCACGGCGGCTGCCAGCATCAGCGCATCGGTGCCGGCGCGGTGGCCTTGGTCGCGCGGCTGAACGAGATGAAACGCGCCGCGATGAAAGGCGTCGATCGTGTGCGG
>DCDI01000140.1:4006-7679 GCA_002316345.1 Phyllobacteriaceae bacterium UBA1059
TTCGGCATCCACCATGACGCGGCGCGCCAACACGCCGAGCGAGCCTTCCATGATGCTCATATTCTGGTCGGCCACGAAGCAGGTGATGCCCGCATCGCGCATCAGCGATTCGACAAAGGAGATGACCACAAGGTCGTTGGTGCGCAGGAGCTCGATCATGCACCTTTGCTGGCAGGTCTAAGGATGGATGTAAACCGCCACGTGCAAGGACGGGCTAGGCGATACACCTGTCACTTGCGCCCCTGCGCGCTATTTGCCCTCTTGCTCCCCACGGAGGAGCCAACGTAAAACGCGCGCAACCAAGGGAAGTCGCGTCCGGGAGTTTGTTTGTGGGTGTCGTAGTCAACCTCGAAGACGGCAAGAAGCCGGAAGCTTCCATCGCCGCGCTGGTCGAATTGACCGCAGGCGACATGAAGGCCGTTAACGAGCTGATCCTGTCCAAGGCCGGCTCCGATGTGACGATGCTCCCGGAAGTCGCCAATCACCTGATTTCATCGGGCGGCAAGCGGTTGCGGCCGATGCTGACCCTGGCTGCGGCCAAGCTGTTCGGCTACGAGGGCGACGGCCATGTGAAGCTCGCGATGAGCGTCGAGTTCATGCACACGGCGACGCTTCTGCATGATGATGTCGTGGACGAAAGCGGCATGCGGCGCGGCAAGAAAACGGCGCGCATGATCTGGGGTAATCAGGCTAGCGTTCTGGTCGGCGATTTTCTTCTCGGCCAGGCCTTCCGCACCATGGTGGATGTCGGCTCGCTCGAAGCGCTCGATATTCTCGCCAACGCTGCCGCCGTGATCGCCGAAGGCGAGGTGCTGCAGCTGTCGGTGGCAAAGAACCTCGAAACCACCGAGGACGAATATCTCGAAGTCATCAAGGCCAAGACTGCCGCGCTGTTTTCGGCTGCGGCCGAAGTTGGTCCGGTGATCGCCAAGGCCTCGCGCAACGACCGCACGGCGCTTCGCTCCTACGGCACCAATCTCGGCTATGCGTTCCAGCTGGTGGATGATGCGCTGGATTACGGCGGCTCCACCAAGGATCTCGGCAAGAATGTCGGCGACGATTTCCGCGAAGGCAAGGTCACGCTGCCGGTGATCCTGAGCTACCGCCGCGGCACCGCGGACGAGCGCGCTTTTTGGCGGCAGGCGATCGAGGGCGGCAATGCCGACGATGCCGGCCTGGAAAAGGCGCTGGGCCTCATGAAGAAGCACAATGCCATCGCCGATACGATTGGACGCGCGCGTCATTTCGGCGGCATTGCCCGCGACGCGCTGGCACCGATGCCGAACTCGCGCCACAAGACGGCGCTGCTCGACGTCATCGATTTCTGCATCAGCCGCGTGGTTTGATTCAGCTGGCGCCAACGTGCATCGCGCGTTGATCGCCGACCGCAAAAAGGCCATGCTTGCGCGACAACTGGTTCGCTGATTTCACGATCAGGCGGCATGCCGGTTCGAAGAACGGGAGCGGGCCTTGCGCCCGGAAAGGGTTTTACGATGCGGCAGATGGCAAAGGGCGCGGTGACGGCGCTGATTCTGGCGGCCGGATTGTCCACCGCAATCCAGCCGGTTTTCGCGAAGGAAACGCCGGCCGAAAGCGCCAAGCGCGTCGATCCGCTGACGATCAGCTCTTTTTCCGGTGCGTTTCTCGCCGCCCGTACCGCTGAAATCGACAAGGATTTCACCAGCGCCACGATCTATTACAAGCGCGCGCTGGTGCTTGATCCCAACAATCAGGATGTCGAGAAGAGCCTGTTTCTCGGCTTGATCGCGCAGGGAGATTTCGACCAGGCGCTGAAATACGCCGAAAAGCTCAAGCTGGTGCGCGGCGTGTCCCGCTTCAGCACGATCGCGCTCGGCATCGATGCTATGCGAAAGCGTGATTACAAGCAGGCCGACACGCTGTTCGCCGGCAACAACGAGTCCGACCTCGACCAGCTGGTCACCGGCCTCCTGTCCGCCTGGGCCAAGCTCGGCACCGATGCGCCAAAGGCAGCGCTCGACACACTGGACCGTCTTGATGGTCCGCCGTGGTTTGGCCTGTTCGTCAGCTATCACCGCGCTTTGATCGCCGAAGCGGCAAAGATGGATGATGAAGCGCGCAAAACCTTTGAAGCGACGCTTGCCAACCAGGATGCCGGCGGTGCAGCACCCGACACCTATCTGCGCGCAGCCGAAGCCTATGCCGGTTTCCTCGCCCGCAAGGGTGAGAAGGATGCCGCGCTCAAGGTGCTGGACAATGCCGACACCTTCATCAGCGGCCGCTTGCCGATCCTGTCGCTGCGCAACGATGTGCGCGACGGCAAGGAAGTGCGCAAGCTCGTCAAGAACCCGGCTGAGGGTGCGGGCGAGGCGATGTACAACATCGCATCCGCGCTGAACCAGTCTGGTGGCGAGGACTTCGTCCGCGTTTACCTGCAGTTCGCCAGGGCGTTGAACCCCACCAACGACATGATCCTGCTGCAGCTCGCCAGCGTTGCCGAACAGCAGCAGCTGCCGAAGGAAGCGATCGACCTTTATTCCAAGATCTCCAACCGCTCGCCGTTGAAGCGTGCGGCCGAGTTGCAGATCGGCTTGAACCTCGCCGATCTTGACCAGAAGGACGAGGCCATCAAGCATTTGCGCCTGGCGCTTGAGCAGGACAAGAGCGACATGCGCGCTTACCTTGCTCTTGGCGGCGTTTATTCCAGCCAGGAAAACTACAAGGCCGCGTCAGAAGTCTATGACGAGGCAGTTGCAACGCTTTCCGCGCCCGAGCGCGCCAACTGGAATATCTTCTACCAGCGCGGCATCGCTTATGAGCGTCTGAAGCAGTGGGACAAGGCCGAGCCGGACTTCCGCAAGGCGCTCGAACTTTTCCCAGACCAGCCGCAGGTCCTGAACTATCTCGGCTATTCCTGGGTCGACATGAACAAGAACCTCGACGAAGGCTTGACCATGATCAAGCGCGCCGTCGAGCTGCGCCCGAGCGACGGCTACATCGTGGATTCGCTGGGCTGGGCCTATTACCGCCTCGGCCGCTTCCCGGAAGCCGTGACCGAGCTGGAGCGGGCCGTGTCCTTGAAACCGGATGATCCGGTCCTCAACGACCACCTCGGCGACGCCTATTGGCGCGTCGGCCGCAAGCTGGAAGCGACCTTCCAGTGGAGCCACGCGGTCGATCGCAAGCCGACCGACAACGAGCTGCCGAAGATCCGCGAAAAGCTGGCCAACGGCCTGCCGGACATCGAACCGCCAGCAGCGGCCGATGCCGACCAAAACAAGCCCGAGCCCGCCAAGACGGACGCTGACAAGAAGGGGTGAGGGCACAACGCCCCACGCCTTCCTATGGTGCCGAACAGCCCACCCAAGCTTCACTTGCCGTCACGGCATGGATCCTCGGGTCAAGCCCGAGGATGACGAAGCGGCGAGGGCGCAGCTCTCCCTTCTCCCCTTGTGGGGCTCGAAGGGCGGGCGAGGCCCGCGACTCGCCCTGGGCAGTGGCTGAGCCAAAGGCGAAGTCGGATGAGGGGTGTTCCAGCTTGGCAGCCGTTTGGATTCGAACCCGTCATCCGTCTTGTCGCTACGCACCGATCCACCTTCTCCCACATGGGGCGAAGGCTACGCCTGCATCCGTCTCACGCACCCTTCGTCATCCTTGGGCGCAGCCAGAGCGCAGCGGAGGCGTAGACCCGAGG
>DCDI01000065.1:0-181 GCA_002316345.1 Phyllobacteriaceae bacterium UBA1059
TGAGCAGGAGTTCGACGGTGCCGGTGCCGGTGACGCCGAGCAGGCCGAAGCCGAGGCGGCGGCACAGATTGCGAAAGCGGGCGTCGTGTTCCCTCCCTTTGCCGCGCTTTGACATTTTTGCGGCAAGCCAGACTTCGTCGCAGGCCGAAGCGCGGTCTATCGCCTGCAGCAGCAGGTCCAT
>DCDI01000065.1:237-4390 GCA_002316345.1 Phyllobacteriaceae bacterium UBA1059
TGTAGCCCAGCCCTTCCAGGAAGCGCTTTACCGGTTTGTAGAGCGTGGTTTCGGTCATCGAATCAAGGGTTTGTTGTCCATCCCCACCTAACCCGGCGGGGAATGGCAGGGGAAGCCAGCAGGGTTCGGATCGTTCGGGCCAAAGCTGCGTTCACGCCGCATGCCCCATCAAACTTTCCATCGCCCCGACGATTTTCCTGCCGCCTTAGAACAGCTCGGCGAACGGTCGCTGCTCGTGTTTCACAACGATGCGGATGGGTTGTCTGCCGGCGCGATCCTGCAGAACGTGATGCTTAAACGGGGACATGGCAGCGCAATTCGCATCATCGGAAAGGGCGAGAACGCCTATTCCGACGATTTCGTAAGGGAGTTGGAGGCGCTTCAGCCCACGGGTCTTATCATCGCCGATCTCGGTGTCTCGAACCGGGTGAAACTGCCTGACATACCCACGATCATCATCGACCATCACGCGCCGACCGGCGTGCCTGATAATGCCACCGTCATCTCCGGTTTCAATGACGATCCCGTGCCGACCACGAGCCTGCTCGCCTATCGATGCGCAAAAGCGGCGGGGGTTGAGGAGGGGCTGCTGTGGCTGGCAGCACTCGGGATCATCGGTGATCTCGCGGAAGATCACGGCTTCGCCGAAATGGCCGAAGCGCGGTCGGCCTACGGCGTCACGGCGCTGCGCAACGCCGCCTCCCTCATCAACGCCCCACGCCGCACCGGATCGGGCGATGCGCGACCGGCTTTCGATCTGCTCATGAAGGCGCAGGGATTGAAGCAGGTTCTGTCGGGCGAGTTCGCGGAAACCGACGCGCTGCTGGCGGCAAAGGCAGAGGTGAAGCAGGCGCTGGATGAGGCCCGCAAGGTCGGGCCGAAATTCTCCGGCAATGTCGCGTTGGTGCAGTTTTCCTCGCCCTGCCAGGTTCACCCGCTCATCGCGCAGCAATGGCGCGGGCGGTTGAAGAACGCGATTATCATTGCCGCCAATACCGGCTACCGGCCAGGCTTTGTGCATTTCGCGGTGCGCTCGTCCAATGACACCGACATCCTTGCCTTCCTTGCCCAACACCGGCCACCCGGCGCGGACGAGCAATATGGCAATGGCCACCGCGCGGCATCCGGCGGTGCGTTGCGGTGGGACGACTGGACCTTCTTTCTCGACACACTCGGCTTCGACGCCTCCGGCGTGCCGCAGCCCGCATCTTCGGAAATGGCATGAACAAACGAATTTCGCGCCTTGGCTTTCCCGTCAAGGTCATGGGCCGCGACGACCTCAAGAGTGGCGACAATCGCCGCTCGACCAACAATCCGCACCTGAAAGTGTCGCTCGAATATATCGACGCGATCCTCGATTATCTCGTGAAGCACGAAATCCGGATGTATCGCATGTCCTCGGACATCGCGCCTTATGCGACGCATCCCGACATGCCGCAATTCCACGGCATGGTGGCCGAGAGCGATGCGGAGTTGCGCGCGCTGGGTGCGAAGTCGAAGGAACTCGACATCCGCCTGTCCTTCCACCCCTCGCAATTCGTAGTGCTGAACAGCCCCGACCCCGAGCTTATTAAGAAGAGCATCTGGGATCTCACCAGCCAGGCCGACATGCTGGACCGGATGGAACTCGGGCCGGAAGCGGTGATGGTGATCCATGTCGGCGGCACTTACGGCGATATTCCCGCCGCTCGCCAGCGCTGGGTAGACACCTGGGCCACCCTGCCGGAACCGGTGCGACGCCGGCTGGTGCTGGAGCATGACGATCTCCGCTTTTCGGCGGCTGACGTGCTGTGGATCCACGAGCATACCGGTGTCAGGCTGATCTTCGACCACCAGCATTTCTGGTGCCTCAACCCTGAACGCGCCGACATGCGCCAGACGCTGGAAGCCATCCTGAAGACGTGGCCGGAAGGGCAGCAGCCCAAACTACATTTCTCCTCGCCGCGCACCGAGCTGCGCGAGCAGATCCATGTGGACAAGAAGACCAAGAAGAAGGTGGTGAAGCATGTCGCGCCGGTCTTCACCGGCCATGCCGACTTCTGCAGCCCGTTCGAATTCGCGACCTTCATGCGCATCGCCGAAGGGCTGGATTTCGACGTGATGCTGGAAGCCAAGGCCAAAGACCTCGCTCTGATGCGCCTGCGGCCCGACCTGCTGCGTTATGCGCCGGATGTGGCAGCACGTTTCGGCATCGAGCCGAAGGACGCGCCGGAGCTCGAAACCGAGTCCGACGCAGTGCTGGAAGAGGAACCGGTCGCCGGAGGGGCGTGAGGCTTGGGCGAAAGCCGGCTATGTTGTTACCCCCACCCGAACCTTCGGTTCCACCTCCCCTCAAGGGGGAGGTGGGGCTATGCTGCTGGGTAAACGGCCTGGATGCTTCAACAAGGGTAAGTTCGTCATCCTGGTGCGAAGCCGGAGCGCAAGCGGAGGCGCAGACCCGAGGATCCATGCCTGACCGGCTGTTATCGAACCGGCCGGGGATATTACCTGCCGGGCACTGCTTCGACTGTTCGGGCATGGATCCTCGGGTCAAGCCCGAGGATGACGAAGCGGAGAGGGGGCATGGCCGAATGATGCGCCGGCGTTTCACGACAGACGACCTCCCCTCAAGGGGGAGGGGGCCTAGACCGCCGGCTTGAGGATCAGATGCTCGCTTTGTCGAGCGTCGCGATGTCGTCCTGGCTGAGCTTTAAGCTGGCTGCCTTGGCAAAGCTTTCGACCTGATCGACGCTGGTGGCACTGGCAATCGGTGCCGTGACGCCCGGACGCGCGATGATCCAGGCGAGTGCGACTTCTGCCGGATTCGCATTCTGGCTTGCGCTGACCTGATCGAGCGCATCCAGGATCTTGAGGCCGCGATCATCGAGATATTTGCCGACGCCTTCGCCGCGCTTGCTCTTCTGTAAATCGTCCTTCGAGCGGTACTTGCCCGAAAGGAAGCCGGAGGCGAGGCTGAAATAGGTGACGACGCCGAGCCCTTGGCGCATGCAGAGATCGCGCAGCGGACCATCGAACTTGTCTCGGTCGTAGAGATTGTATTCCGGCTGCAGCACATCGTAGCGGGGCAGGTTCTTGGTTTGCGCGGCCTTCAGCGCGGCGGTAAGCTGCCCCGCATCAAGATTGGATGCGCCGACCGCCTTGATCTTGCCGGCTTGGAGAAGCTTCTGATAGGCGCCCAGCGTTTCCTCATAAGGCGTATCCGGGTCCGGCCAATGCGAGAAATAAAGGTCGATATGGTCGGTCTGCAGCCGCTTCAGCGAGTCTTCGGCAGCTTCCGCGATCCAGCGTTGTGACAGGCCTTTATGGCCGGGCACGCCCATGTCCGACCCGACCTTGGTGAAGAGCACGACTTGATCGCGCTTGGCTGGGTTGGCCTTCAGCCACTTGCCGATGATCGTTTCGGACTCGCCGCCCTTGTTGCCGGGAACCCAGCTCGAATAAACATCGGCCGTGTCGATGGCGTTGAAGCCGTGATCCACGAAGGCGTCGAGCACAGCAAAGCTGGTTTGTTCGTCCGCCGTCCAGCCCAAGACATTGCCGCCGAACACCAGCGGCGCGATCTCCAGCCCGGTTCTGCCGAGCGCACGTTTTTCCATGGATTTTCCTTTCGTGCTGAAATGGCTGGCGCCGCACGGGGAATGCGCGGGCAGCACATTGGAGATAAGGGTAGACGATGGGGGATCAAGCCGCTGTGCAAGTCGGCCAAGTTGCGACCCCCACCCGAACCTTCGGTTCGACCTCCCCTCAAGGGGGAGGTGGGCGCTAGGTCATGCTGCTGGGCTAGCAGGTTGGATGCATCACAGAGTGAAGCTCGTCATCCTCGGGCGGAGCCGGAGCGCAAGCGAAGGCGCAGACCCGAGATCCATGCCTGAACGATTGCCTTTGGGCTGGCGGTAAGATTGCCCCGCCGGGCGCTGCTTCCGCCGTTCAGGCATGGATCCTCGGGTCAAGCCCGAGGATGACGAAGCGGNNGGGGTAGGGGTGGGGGTCGGTCAGCTTGTTCCGGACGCATTCGCGATGTCGCGGCCTTGCACCAAGTCGCCGGTGTTAGCGCCAAGGTACCGCCACCCCTTACCCCTCCCCGCAAGGGGGAGGGGAATGCGCGAGCGCCAGCGCTTCAATGCGCAAAAGCCAGCAGAAACGCGCAGAGCAC
>DCDI01000152.1 GCA_002316345.1 Phyllobacteriaceae bacterium UBA1059
GAAGCGAACCATGTGCTGGGCCAGGTGCCAGGCAAGTGGACAGCGTGGAAAGCGAGATCGCTGGCACGGCACCCGATAAAAAAGCTCTTGCAAAACAGTATGTTGTAGAATAAAATTTTGCCTGTCGCAGCGAATGACGGTTAGAATAGTCAAGCAAAGCGGCAAGCTGTAAGTTGCGTAGGGGAATCGCCAAGCTGGTTAAGGCACCGGATTTTGATTCCGGCATACCAAGGTTCGAATCCTTGTTCCCCTGCCATTCGTTTTATCTGGCTGTCGATACGAATGTGTCCAGCGGATGAAATAGGCGGTACCGCACCAGGCGGTACAGACCTTAAAGCATAATCAGCCGGTATAGCCGGCTGATTGTTTTTCAAAAGTATCAACGCTCTTCTCTCAGGACTCCCATGGCTTACGAAAACCTGATGGTTTTTACCGGCAACGCTAATCCGGCGCTAGCAGAAGGGGTCGCAAAAAGCCTCGGTATTCCTCTCGGTAAAGCAGTCGTCTCGAAGTTCTCGGACGGCGAAGTCATGGTCGAAATCAACGAGAACGTCCGCGGTAAAGACGTCTTCGTGCTGCAATCGACCTGCGCTCCTACCAACGACAGCCTCATGGAAATCATGCTGATGGTCGACGCTCTCAAGCGCGCCTCGGCTGGCCGTATCACGGCCGCGATTCCTTACTTCGGCTATGCCCGCCAGGACCGCCGCCCGCGCTCGGCGCGTGTCGCGATCTCGGCCAAAGTCGTCGCCAACATGCTGGAAGAAGCCGGCGTCGAGCGCGTCCTGATCATGGACCTGCACGCCGACCAGATCCAGGGCTTCTTCGACATTCCGGTCGATAACATCTACGCGTCGCCGCTGCTGCTGGGCGACCTGCAGAAGCAGAACTACGACGACCTGCTGGTCGTGTCGCCGGACGTCGGCGGCGTGGTCCGCGCCCGTGCCCTGGCCAAGCGCCTCGGTTGCGACCTGGCGATCATCGACANNCGGAAGTCATGAACATCATCGGTGAAGTCGAAGGCCGCAACTGCGTGATCATGGACGACATGGTCGACACCGCAGGCACGCTGACGAAAGCCGCCGAAGTCCTGAAAGAACGCGGCGCCAAGAAAGTCGTGGCGTATTGCACCCACCCGGTCCTGTCGGGTCCTGCAATCGACCGCATCTCGAACTCGCCGCTGGACGAACTGGTGGTCACCGACACCATCCCGCTGTCGGCCGCCGCCGCCGCCTGCCCGAAGATCCGTCAGCTGACCTGTGCTCCGCTGCTGGCCGAGACCTTCAAGCGTATCGTCAAGGGCGACTCGGTCATGTCGCTGTTCGTCGACTAAGCAAGACAAGCATCATTTCGCGGCGCGCCCGGCTTCATGCCCGGCGCGCCGTTGTACTGTAAGCAAATTCGGATTTCTTGAGCACGTTGTCAGTGCTCAGCCAAGCCGGTCCCTGGTCGCGGGGACGGGCAACAACCGGGGTTCAAGCGGAATATGTCCCGCATGTGCCCCACACTTATGGAGTTTCACATGAAAGTAGTTGCATTCAACCGCACCCTGCAGGGCACCGGAGCGAGCCGCCGCCTGCGCAAGGCTGGCCAGACCCCAGGCATCATCTACGGCGGCGCAGCAGCCCCGGTCCTGATCGCCCTGGACGGCAACGCCCTGTACCACGCGCTCAAGAAAGAAGCATTCCACGGTTCCGTGCTGGACCTCGAAATCGAAGGCCAGACCCAGCAAGTCCTGCTGCGCGACTTCCAGATGCACGCATACAAGCAACTGGTCCTGCACGCTGACTTCCAGCGCGTCGACGCTTCGCAGCCGATCCACACCAAGGTCGCCCTGCACTTCATCAACGCCGAGACCTCGCCAGCAGTCAAGCTGGGCGGCGCCATCGTGTCGCACGTGCTGAACGAACTGGAAGTCGCCTGCCTGCCAGGTCAACTGCCAGAGTTCATCGAAGTCGACCTGGGCAACCTGGAAGTCGGCGGCTCGATCCACACCGACGACCTGAAACTGCCAGCCGGCGTGACCGCGCTGACCCACGGCCAGAACCTGACCATCGTCACCACCTCGGTGCCGCGTGGCGCAGCTGCTGCCGAAACCGAAGAAGCCAAGTAATTCTTCGGCGCTGCCTTCGGGTAGCCCTGCACGAGAAAAACCCGCTGCGGCTCGCGCCCGGCGGGTTTTTTGTTTTCTGGTCCATCGCCGTTTAGGCGATAATCCTCTTTTTCCTGACGCGACCGCTATGTCCATCCGCCTCATCGTCGGCCTCGGCAACCCTGGCCCGGAATACGAACAAACCCGCCACAACGCCGGCTTCTGGCTGGTCGACAACCTCGCCAACAGCCTGCCCGGCTGCCGCCTGCAGCGCGAAAGCCGCTACAACGCCATGCTGGCCAAAACCGCCATCTCCGGCAAGGAAGTCTGGCTGCTCGAACCGCTGACCTTCATGAACCGTTCCGGCCAGTCGGTCGGCGCGCTGGCGCGTTTCTTCAAGATCGCACCAAGCGAAGTGCTGGTCGTGCACGACGAGCTCGATTTGATGCCGGGCGTCGCCAAGCTGAAGAAGGGCGGTTCCTCGGGCGGCCACAACGGCCTGAAGGACATCACCGCCGCTCTCGGCACGCAAGACTACTGGCGCCTGCGCCTGGGTATCGGCCACCCGCGCAGCCTGAACCTGCAGCAGAACGTCGCCGACTTCGTGCTGCACCGCCCGCGCCGCGAAGAGCAAAGCTTGATCGAAGAATCGATCGACAAGGCCCTGCGCATCATCCCGCTCGCCGTCGAAGGCAAGCTCGACGCCGCAACGATGCAGTTGCACACCGCCTGACCCGCGCCGTATCTCGTACGGTGGGCCGGGCCGCGCTAGGCACTCCGTGCCCACGCG
>DCDI01000111.1:0-732 GCA_002316345.1 Phyllobacteriaceae bacterium UBA1059
TGGACTTGCCGCAGCCGGACGGACCGACCAGCACGCAGAGCGACTTGTCGGCGATCGAGATATCGACGCCCTTCACGGCCTCGACGCCGCCCCCATAAACCTTGCGGACACCTTTCAGCTCAACGGTTGCCATTCCGGTCTTATTTCTCCGTTTCGACGAGGCCGCGCACGAACCAGCGCTGCATGAACACAACCACCAGAACCGGCGGCACAATCGCGAGGATGCAGGTCACCATCACGAGGTGCCACTGCGTGTCGGCATCGGCGAAGGAGATCATCTTTCGCAGGCCGATGACGATCGTGTTCATGTCGTTGCGGTTGGTGACGAGCAGCGGCCAGAGATATTGCGTCCAGCCATAGATGAAGAGGATCACGAACAAAGCCGCGATGTTGGTGGCCGACAAGGGTAAGAGGATATCCTTGAAGAAGCGCCACGGACCGGCGCCATCCACACGTGCAGCTTCCACCAACTCGCCGGGAATGGTGAGGAAGAACTGGCGAAACAGCAGCGTCGCGGTCGCCGAGGCGATCAAGGGCACGATCAGGCCGGTATAGGTGTCGATCAGGTTCAGATCGACCATCACCTTATAGGTCGGCAGGATGCGGACTTCGACAGGCAGCATCAGCGTGATGAAGATCAGCCAGAAGAACACCATGCGGCCCGGAAAGCGGAAGAACACGATCGCATAGGCCGACAGGATCGAGATCACGATCTTGCCGACCGCGATGCCG
>DCDI01000111.1:740-7951 GCA_002316345.1 Phyllobacteriaceae bacterium UBA1059
TGCGAAGGATCGTTTGCAGCGAATGGGTCGACGCCACGAAGGTGTAGTAGATCGGAAAGGCGACGATCAGGATGCCGAGGATCAGAGTAGCGTGGGCAATGTAGCGCGAACTGCGCGGAATGCCGAGCATGGCGCCTTCTTCGCGGCGGCCCAGCAAGGCTGCCTTGGATTGGCCCGTTACTGGTGCAGCCTCAGCCATAATGCACCTTCTTCTCCACGTAGCGGAACTGGATGGCGGTCAGTGCGATGACGATCACCATCAGGATCACGGACTGCGCGGCGCTTTCGCCCAGGATCAGGTTCACGAAGCCGTCGTTGTAAACCTTGTAGACCAACGTTTCCGTGGCCTTGCCCGGTCCGCCGCCGGTCACCGCGTGGATGATGCCGAACGTGTCGAAGAAGGCATAGGTCGTGTTGATGACGAGCAGGAAGAAAGTGGTCGGAGCAAGCAGCGGGAAGATGATCGTCCAGAAGCGCTTGGTTTCCCCAGCACCGTCGATGGCCGCTGCTTCAACCAGCGTCTTCGGGATCGCCTGCAAGCCCGCGACGAAAAACAGGAAATTGTAGCTGATCTGCTTCCAGGCCGCGGCGACGATCACCAGGAACATGGCCTGCGGACCGTTCAACAAGGGATCCCAGTAGATGCCGGCCGAGCGCAGCATATAGGCAAACGTGCCCATGGAGGGGTTGAACATGAAGAGCCACAGCATGCCGGCAATTGCCGGTGCCACCGCATAGGGCCAGATCATCAGCGTGCGGTAAAAGCCTTTCCCGCGCACGACCTTATCCGCCATAACGGCAAGGAACATGGCAACCGCCATGGCAAGAACGGCCGTGGCGATCGAGAAGATCACCGTAACCTGGATCGAATTGACGTAGTTCGGATCAGCCAGGACGCGGCGGAAGTTGTCGATGCCGACGAAGGCGCTGTCCAGCCCAAACGGATCTTCGCGCAGGGTCGATTGGTAGATCGCCTGGCTGGCCGGCCAGTAGAAGAAGACGAGCGTGATCGCCAACTGCGGGGCGACCAGCAGATAGGGCAGCAGCTTGTTGGGGAATGTAACGCGGGGGCTCAAACGGGGTCCTCACGATCAGAGCGTCCCACACCGGTTGCGATGCGGGAGCGGCTTACCCGTTTTCTACGGGTAAGCCATTGCAATGCTTTAGCACATTTTATTTAGCCGGCAAGCTTACTTGCCGAGCGCCTGCTTGATCGCTGCGTTGCCGCGTTCGACGGCATTGTCCAGCGCCTGCTGCGCGGTCTGCTGACCGGCCAGCATCTTCTCGTATTCCTCGTTGAGGATATCGCGGACCTGCGGCAGGTTAGCGAGGCGCACACCCTTGGAGTTCGCAGTCGGCGCCTTGCCCATCATCTGCTGGATCGGGATTTCGCGGCCCGGCTTTTTCTCATAGAAGCCGGACTTCTTGGTCTCTTCATAGGCCGCCATCGTGACCGGGAGATAGCCGGAAACCTGATGCAGGCGCGACTGAATCGGGGTCTGCGACAGGAATTCGAAGAAGGCCGCAACGCCCTTGTACTTGTCGTCATCCTTGCCGCCGAACACCCAAAGGCTCGCGCCACCGGGGATCGTGTTCTGCGGTGCGCCTTCGGTGCCGGCTTCATAAGGAAGCTGGCCGGTGCCGAAATTCATGCCCGACTTCACCATGTCGCCCAAGCCGCCCGACGATTCAGTCAGCATGGCGCATTCGCCGGACAGGAAAAGGTTCTTCGCTTCCGCGGTGCGGCCGCCATATTTGAAGGTGCCGTCCTTGGCGAGCGCGGCGATCTCATCGAAATGCTTCACGAAGACGGGCGTGTTGATCTTCAGCTCGACATCCAATGCGGCAATGCCGTTCTCGTTGGTGCCCCATTGCTGGTTGTTCCAGGCCGCGAAGTTTTCGGTCTGGATCCAGGTCAGCCAGGTCGAGGTATAACCGCAGGCAGCAGCGCCGCTGGTCTTGATCTTCTTGGCGGCATCCCAGACTTCGGTCCAGGTCTTGGGCGGATTGTTGACGTCGAGCCCAGCCTTCTGGAAGGCGTCCTTGTTGTAATACAGGATCGGCGAGGACGAGTTGTAGGGGAAGGACAGCATCGTGCCGTCCGGCTTCGAATAATAGGAGACGATGCCGCCGAGATATTTGCTCTTGTCGAAGCTTTCGCCCGACATGGAAAGGATGTCGGCCACCGGCTTGATCGCCTTTTCGGCGGCCATCATGACACCCGTACCGGCGTCGAAAACCTGGATGATGTCTGGCGCCTGGCGTGCGCGGAATGCGGCGATGCCGGCGTTCAGCGTTTCCGGATAGGTGCCCTTGAAGACCGGAACGACCTTATAGTCGGACTGGCTTTCGTTGAATTCCTTGGCGAGCGTCTCGACGACCTCGTTATTGGCACCCGTCATGGCGTGCCACCAGCTGATTTCCGTGACGGCAAAGGATGCCGATGTCGAAAGCAGCGTTACCGACGCGGCAACAATGGCCGTAAGCCCGATGGTCTTCATAATCTCGCTCCCATATTGTTGGCGAAAGATTGCTTCCGCGACAGGGAGTATCGTCGGATTGTGACAGCCAAACAACCGTTTTCACAAGCGGCAGCAGCATTGTCCGATGGTAAAAAGGCGCAGGCTGCATAAAGGGGCCCGCGCCTGATTGAATAGATCCGCTGATGAGGATCAGAGCGTGCTGTAGCCGCCGGTATATTCGCTGACTTCAATGTCGCCGGCGATATCGGGACGCATCATCGCCATGTGCAGGTTGGCGTTGACGAAGCCGGCCGGCGATCCGCAATCGAAGGTACGGCCGGAAAACTCATACGGCCGGATTTCCTGCGTTTCCATGAGCTTGATCAGCGCGTCGGTGAGCTGGATCTCGCCGCCGGCGCCCGGTGTCTGATTCTCGAGGAGGTCGAAGATTTCAGGCTGCAGGATGTAACGGCCCGAAATGTAGAGGTTGGATGGAGCCGTGCCCTGCGGCGGCTTTTCCACCATGCCGGTGATACGACGATCCGCGCCATCCGAAAGGGAAACGATGCCGAACTTGTGGGCTTCTTCCGGCTTGCACTGTTCAACGGCGATGACGTTGCCACCCGATTTGTCGTACACGGAAACCATGGAAGCGATGCAAGGCTGCTGATCGACCATGAGCATATCGGGCAGAAGCACTGCGAAAGGTTCGTCGCCGATCACGTGGCGGGCAGCCCAGACCGCATGGCCAAGGCCGCGCGCTTCCTGCTGGCGCACGAAGGAAATGGAGCCCGCCTTGGGCGTCATGGAGGTGAGCTTGTCGGCCACGCTGAGCTTGTTCTTGGAACGCAGCGACGTGTCGAGTTCGAACGCATGATCGAAATGATCTNNACGCCCTTACCGCGGCCGATCACGACCACGATGTGCTCGATGCCGGAGGAAAATGCTTCTTCCACGATGTAGTCGATGATGGGACGATCCACCACGGTGAGCATCTCCTTGGCGACGCTCTTGGTGGCTGGAAGCATGCGGGTGCCGAAGCCCGCTGCGGGAATTACGGCCTTGCGAATAATTTTGGTCATGCAGCGTTCAGCTTCGATCTGACAGGGATGGCTGGGCATATGGTGCAGCAAAGAAGTTTCACAATGGTTCCGTCAAAGCGCGATATTGCAGGCGCGAGACTGTAGACAATCGATGATGCGCCCATTTCCATTTGCCTCGGCAACCAATTTGGATCAAATCGGTTTAACCGGGTCGCCAGCTTCAGGCCTTGAGGCTGCGAAATCATGAGCACGGATAAAATCATGGATGTTCAGACGGATTCTTCGCGCCTGAAGTTTTCAGACGTGGCGCTTCCCGCAGCGGCGGATTTGCCGATCCGGTCGAATTTCATCCGAGAAGAAAACCTTCGCAGCCTGGGCGCCGAGTTCGCCAACAACAGCGAAAGCTTCCTGCGCGACATCAAGCCGTTCGATGTGCAGGAGCGGCTCAAGGACAACGCCGCCAAGATCCTCGGCGTTTATCGCGCGACCAATGATGCGGTGGCGCGCGGCGATACGATTACGCCGGCCGCGCAATGGCTGCTCGACAACAACCATGTGGTGGAAGAAGCGATCCACCAGGTTCGTCGCGATCTTCCGCACCGCTTCTACCGCGAACTCCCGCTGATCCGCATCGGAGGCGGACACGAGATCCCGCGCGCGCTGGCCTTGGCCTGGCTTTATGTTGCGCACACAGACAGCGCTGTTTCGGAAAGCTCCTTTCAGGCTCTGGTACACGGTTTTCAGACCGTTCACCCGCTGAAGATCGGCGAGCTGTGGGCCCTACCCTCGATCCTGCGCTTCGTGCTGATCGAGAACCTGCGGCGCCTTGCCCTGCGCGTCGATCGCGCCCGCGAGATGCGCCAGGTCGCCAACGTGGTTGCCGACCGTATCCTTGGTTCCGGTTCGGTTCGGGCTGGCGAAGAGGCGCTGAAGCCGCTCGCGCGGCATGCGCAGGACAACACATTCGCCACGCAGCTGCTGTACCGCCTGCGCGACGTATCGCGCAATGCAGGCGAAGCGCTGCGCTGGCTGGAAACCGAGCTGGAAAAGGCCGGAAACGATGCCGAGGTCGTGATCCACGGCGAGCATCAGACGCTGTCTTCCGGCAATGTCACGACCGGCAACATCATCCGCAGCCTGCGCCTGGTCGACGACGTGGAATGGAGCGACTGGTTCGAGGCGCTCAGCTATGTCGACGAGGAACTGCGCAAGACACCGCATTTTGCCGAACTCGATTTTGCGTCGCGCAACGAATACCGCAAGGCCATCGAAAAACTGGCGCGCCGGTCCGGGAAAACGGAAGTCGAGGTCGCGCGTCTGACCCTGGCCCATGCGGCGGTGGACGGCGATGCCGGCGTTGTTCTGGTTGGCTCCGGCCGCGAAGCCTTCGAACAGGAACTCGGTTACAACCCGACCTTTTCCCAGCGTTTTCGCCGCATCTGGCGTCGTGCCGGCTGGATGGCTGTTGCCGGCCCAGTTGCTGTCCTGACGGGCCTATTGCTTCTGGCCGCGGGCCTCGGTCTGTGGGCGCTCGGCGCCACCCCCGCAGCCATGACGATACTGCTCATCCTGTTTTCGATCCCTGCGATCGAGGGAGCGGTCGGTCTTTATAATACGCTGACGCTGCTGTTCCTGACGCCGACGCGCATGATCGGCTACGAATACAAGGAAGGCGTGCCGGCAGAAGCGCGCACGCTGGTCGTGATCCCCTCGCTGATCGGCTCGCGCGACGATGTCGATGAAAGCGTGCGCAACCTCGAAGTGCATTTCCTCGCCAATATGAAGGGCGAGCTGTCCTTCGCGCTGCTCACCGACTGGAACGACAGCAAACACGAGATTTCGCCCGAGGATCAGGACCTGCTGGATTACGCGCGCAGCGAAATCCGCGTGCTGAACGAGCGCTATCCGCGCGACACAAACGTCCGCTTCCACATCCTCCATCGCCGGCGCCTTTGGAACAAGGCTGAAGGCGTGTGGATGGGCTGGGAGCGCAAGCGCGGCAAGCTGCATGAGCTGAACCTGCTTTTGCGCGGCGACGACGACACCACCTTCCTGACGCCGGACACAGCCCTGCCGGAAGGCGTGGTTTATGTCATGACGCTTGACGCCGACACGCGCATGACACGCGAAGCAGCGACGCGTCTCGTCGGCAAGATGCAGCATCCGCTGAACCGACCTGTGAACGATCCGAAGACCGGTATCGTGATCCGCGGCGCGGCCATCCTGCAGCCGCGCGTGACGCCGTCGCTGACCACGGGCGACGAAGCCTCGTTCTTCCAGCGCGTGTTCTCGGCCAATCGTGGCCTCGATCCGTACGTCTTCGCTGTCTCCGACGTTTATCAGGACGTCTTCGGCAGCGGCACATTCACCGGCAAGGGCCTGTACCACATCGATGCGGTGGAGGCGGCCTGGAAGGGTCGTATCGCCGAAAACTCAGTGCTGAGCCACGATCTGCTGGAAGGCTCGCTCGCTGGCGCGCAGCTTGCAACCGATGTCGAGCTCATCGAGGACTATCCGACCCGCTATACCACCGACGCCTCGCGCCACCATCGCTGGGCGCGCGGCGATTGGCAGCTTCTGCCCTACCTGTTCGACCCGAAGTCGGGCATTCCCGGCCTGTCGCGCTGGAAGATGGTGGACAATCTGCGCCGTACCATCACGCCGATCTTCTGGGTGCTGGCATCGATCGCCGGCTGGAGCCTGCTGCCCTTCACATTCGCGGTGCAATGGCAGGCGCTGCTGATCATCACACTGTTCCTGGCACAGACTTTCGAGCTGATGGACTCACTGTTCCCGCGCTCCTTCGACGTCACCATGCGTGGCCATGTCAGCGGCGTGTTGCGCGACATCGCCTTTGCCACCGCGCATGTGGTGCTAAAGGTCGTGCTGATCGCTCATTCGGCCTGGCTAATGGGCGATGCGATTATCCGCACGCTGTACCGCATGTTCGTCAGCCGCCGCGACCTGCTCGAATGGCGCACGGCCTCGCAGGCCTCCAAGGGCGGCAACGATCTGCTCGGCACCTTCAGCACAATGCATGGCGCTCTTGTGATCGCCGTGGTCGGCGTCGCCATTCCCACGATCGCAAACTCCAGCGGCGCCTTCCTTGGCGCGCTGTTTGCTCTCTTCTGGATCGGCTCGCCGGCCTTCGCCTGGCTGATCAGCCGCTCGGCACATTCGGAAGACCGCTTGGAAGTGTCGGCCGACGACAAGCTGTCGCTGCGCGTCGTGGCGCGCCGCACCTGGCTCTACTTCGAAACGTTCGTTACGCCGGGCGAGCACTTCCTGCCGCCGGACAATTTCCAGGAGAACCCTGTCGGCATCGTCGCCCATCGGACTTCGCCGACCAATATTGGCGTGTATCTCCTGTCCTCTATCTCCGCGCGCGACTTCGGCTGGATCAGCCTGGCCGAAACGGCTGAGCGCATCGATCAGACTGTCGCCACGATGGAAAAGATGCAGCGCTTCCGCGGGCATCTCTACAACTGGTACGACACGCAGTCGCTGCAGCCCCTGCTGCCGCTTTATGCGTCGGCGGTCGATAGCGGCAATCTTGCAGGTCATCTCATCGCGGTTGCGCGCGCTTGTTCGGATTGGGCCGAAGCACCGGCCGCTTACCTTCAGGGCGATTTCGACGGTGTGCTGGATGTCACCACCATCCTCGACGAAACGCTGGCCGCCCTGCCCGACGACCGCCGCCCGCTGC
>DCDI01000118.1:0-14794 GCA_002316345.1 Phyllobacteriaceae bacterium UBA1059
AAGAAGTTCCATGGGATCGGTCCCGCTACGGCTGCCAAGATGCAGCGGCTTGGCATCGAAACCGGGGCTGATCTGCGCGAAAGATCGCTCGCCTTCCTCCAGCAAAATTTCGGCAAATCTGGGCATTGGTACTACCGCATTGCGCGCGGCATCGACGAACGCGCGGTGCAGCCGGACAGGCAGCGTAAGTCGATCGGCGCGGAAGATACCTTCGCTGCCGACATCTTCGACTTCGACCTTGCGCGTCAGGAACTCGTGCCGCTCGCTGACAAAGTGTGGAAGCACTCCCTGACCAAACAGCTGCGCGGTCGAACGGTGACCTTGAAGGTGAAATATGCCGACTTCCAGCAGATCACCCGTAGCCGCACCTTGCCGGATTGTGTCGCCGGGTTGAACGACATGACGGATGTCGCGGGATCGATGCTGGCAGCTTTGTTTCCCGTCAGCAAGGGCATCCGTCTGCTCGGCGTGACCCTTTCGTCCCTGGAGGGTGTCGACGGTGAGGGCGAGCAGCAGCAACTGGCGCTTTTCTAGAGCAGCCGAGGCTCTTCCTCTTCCTGTGCTGGTTGAGAGCTCCCGTCTTCCAACGCACAAAGCCGCTCGACATCCTGCTGATAGGCTTTCAGGTTGATCTTACGCAGCGAGTTTTCGTTCTGGTATCGCNNCGTGCCAAAGACCGGGCGCTTGACCCACGGACGGTCGTGCAGGCCATAAATCCAGGCGACATTGGTGAAGGAGTTGGGGTCGCGGCCATCGAGAAAGAAGCGGTTGTTGAGCCGCAAGGTTCGGTCAAACCCGTCCTCAGGTGTTCTTGACCATTCTAGGATCTTCTTGCCCCAATACATGCGCAGGTGATTGTGCATGTAGCCGGTTTCCCGCATCTCCTTCATGGCGCTGTTCCAGCCATCATCATGCGTTTCGCCCCTGGCAAGCTGATCGTCGGTGTAGAAATGCGGACGCGCATCTCCTGCTCGTTCCGCCAGCGTCTGGCGTGCCCATTCCGGCACCGCATCCTCGTAGGAGTCATACTTGGCCGTATAGAAGACGTGGTTCATTGCGAGTTCGCGCCGAACAACCACTTCTTCCACGAAGGCCGCCTTGTCTTCCCTGCTAGCCTTGGCAGCCCGGGCCGCAAGCACGATCTCGACAGGCGAAATCTGGCCGAAATGCAGGTAGGGGCTCATATGGGAGGCAGCGCCCGCTTCCGGCTTGCCGCGGTTGTCTCCATAATGCTCGAACGGACCTGACAGAAAGGCTTTAAGCCGCCGTCGCGCTTCGGTTTCGCCTCCCTTGAAGCGCTTGACGGGACCGACAGTTCGATCGAGCGTCATGGAAGCGAGAACGGCTTCAGAATCGGATATGTCGATCTCGCTTGTTAGCCCGAGCTCTTGGGCAGGATGTTTCACCTTGCGCGAACGTAAGGGGCTGAGGAAGTCTTCGAGTTTGTTTGCGATCTTAGGGCGCAACGTGCGCGCACCGAATTCGTGACGCGAAGACGCAATCTCCACAGGCACGGCAACGTCGCCTTCCACCTGTACGATGCTCGTCTGCACGTCCTTGCAGATTTCCGCGTACCATTCTCTCTGGATGCCGAGATAACCCCGGTCGAGCACAAGAAGCGCCGCTTCCTCGGCGAGGTCGATCGCGATCCGGGCCGGCGAGCATTTGCGGATCACAAAGCCGATCTCGCGTTTCGCTAGACCGCGCGCAGCGTCGCTCAGTCCCTGCAGCAGAAAAGCGTAGTGGCGGGCATTGGCTTCCGGAAAGCCGTTGGAACCATCGAGTAGGCCAAAGCATGCAACAACTGGAAGGCCCCTTTGGTTGGCTTCCTCGATCGCCAATTCCAGCGCAGGGTTGTTATAGGCCCGGTTCGCTTGCTGGAGCAGGTAAAGAACGTAGCGTCCCTTAGTGTCCTCCGGCCCTTCCTTGAGCACCCGGATGCGGCGCGGATCGATTGTCATGCGTGATCCCTGGTGGATGAGGCGCCGTTGTCAGCGCGTCGCTCCTGTGCTGCCTGCGTGCGGCAGCGGTCGGAGCAGTAAAGAACGTCGTCCCAGCTGCGCGCCCACGCCTTGCGCCAAACCATAGGCCGAGAGCAATGGCGGCAGGGTTTGGACGGCAGGTCAGCTTTGGCGCGCATCTTCGGCATGGCAGGCAAGATATGCTGCGGTGTGACGCGGGCAAGCTTGCCGCCGGAAACTTGCTTGATGAATGCTGACACATCTCAGTCGGATCGTGCCGCGCGCCCAACCAAGTGCTCCTTATCGTTCTTGCTCGCCGGGAACATGATCGTCATATTCTTAGTCCGGCAAGGACAAGGTTCAGACACGGCAACCGGATACAGTACCGTGTTGGTTGGGCTGAGATGGGAGGAGACAACCATGATCACCACCGACGCCTTCTACATACCCGTGCCTCTGCCTACAGGACCTGACACCAAGCGAGACATCCGCACGCTCAGCGAAATGCATGAGTTCTTGAGCGGCTGGCCGTGTGTTCGTGTCAGTCCAAGCTACGAGGCCGCACGGCGGACATGCTCTGCTGCACGGGCGGGACGCTTGTCAGTGGAGCAAGCAAGGCGGGCACTGCTGACCTTCGCGCAATCGGCGGACTTTCTCGGCTACAAGCATCCGGCTATGCCTCGCACTGGCCAGCAATAGATCACTGCAGCGCAGATAGGTGCTGCGCGAGGGCTCGTGCTAAGACATTGAACAGTCCTAGCATGGAGCGCTCATGAATATACGACAGTTGGAAGTGTTGCGCACGCTGCTCGCGACCGGCTCCACAATCGCGGCAGCCAAGTCCCTGGGCTTGAGCCAGTCCGGTGTGAGCCGGTTGCTTCAGCAATTGGAAGCCGACCTTTCGGTTACTCTGTTTGCACGCGACAAAGGCCGGCTTGTTCCGACGCCAGAGGCGGAACTGCTGGGCCGCGATGCCGAAAACGTCCTTCTTGCCGTAGAACGGATGAACGGCCATGCGGAAGATCTGCGCAGCGGGGCCGATGGGCCGGATATCGTGCGCATCGGTTTGCCGAGCAGCATGTGGGAGAACTTTGCGCCGGCGATACTCGTCGAGTACGCCCGCGACTTTCCCGGTGTTCGCATCGAAACTTTGTTTGAAAGCACCACGGCGATCCAGAAGCTGCTCGAAGAGCGCGTCATCGACATCGGCTTTCTTCGAATGGAAGGGCAGACCGGCCCGACCCTGGAAGTCGAGCATGTTGCCAGCGGCGAAAGCGTCTGCGTGATCCATAAGGATCATCCACTGGCCGCACTCGAGGAAGTGTCGGTCAAGGACTTGCGGGGTATACCGCTGATCCTGATCGGTCGTCAGCGGCCGAACCGCATGGGGCTGGACCAAGCGTTCAAGCGAGCAGGCGTGAAGCAGACGGTTAAGGTCGAAACCCACACCAACAGCTCGGCCTGTTCCTACGTTGCGCATGGATTGGGCGTGGCCATCATCAGCAGCTTCTACGCGAATCTCTATCCGCACTTGCCGGTGGTTCGACGAAGGTTTCTTCCGCATTCGACGCAGGATTTTGGTATCGCTCGCTCGGCAGGCTTGCCGCTGTCGATCGCCGCTCAGGCATTAAGCGATGCTTTGACCCGGCAAATCCGGCGTTCGCAGCAAGACCCTGTATAACAAAGGCTTAGCAGGCAAAGCGCTAAGCCAAGACTGGCATTTTGCCGGCCTACATCCGCATAGATATATGACGTTTTCGCATAATATTGCGCAGTATCGTCAAACCTTTCATAGTCCTGACAAAATGAAGACGTTTGGGCTGATGGCATGATCGGTCACAAATCCCGGGGGACATATGATCCGATTTATCCTCAATCGCGTGCTGATGGCGCTGCCGACGGTTGCGCTGGTCGCAATTACGGTGTTCGCGCTGATCCGCTTCATACCGGGCGACCCGGCAGAACTGATGCTGGGCGACATGGCGCAACCCGCACAGATCGAAGCGCTGCGCGCCGAACTCGGGCTAGATCAATCCTTGCCTCAGCAGTTTCTCATCTGGCTGGGCAATGTTTTGCAAGGCGATTTCGGACGTTCGATCGTCAACGGTGAAGCCGTTCTACCGCTGGTGCTTGAGCGTTTTGTTGTCAGTGCGGAAGTTGTGGTGGTCGCCGTGTTCCTGGCGAGCCTGATTGANNCCGCCAGAACAGCGTCACGGATCTTGCGCTGGTTGGCACGGCCACCGTGCTGCTGTCGATCCCGACCTTCTGGCTTGGCCTGCTGCTGATGCTGTTCTTCGGCCTCAAGCTCGGCTGGCTGCCGGTACTTGGTTACGTTTCCATACGAGACAATCCCACGGGCGGTCTGCTTTACCTCATCCTGCCGGTGATGACGCTCGTGATCCATGAAGCCGGCGTGCTGATCCGCATGGCGCGCGCATCGACGCTGGAAGTGCTGCGCCTCGATTACATTACCCATGCTCGCGCCAAGGGACTGTCGGAAAGCGCAGTCTTGTGGCGGCATGCCCTCAAGAACGCGTTCGGTCCGACCTGGACGATGATTGGCCTGATCCTCGGTAATCTACTCGGTGGCATTGCCGTGATCGAAACGGTGTTCACGATCCCTGGCCTCGGTCGCTTGATGGTCGAGAGCATCTTCGCCCGCGATTATCCAGTGATCCAGGCCTGCCTGCTGGTGGTCGCCTTGTCCTATGTGTTGGTCAATCTCGTTGTCGACCTCCTGTATCCCCTGTTCGATCCGCGGGTGGTCGCCGAATGAAAAAGCTCACCTTCAACGGTCTGATCGGCGGCATCCTGATCAGCGTCCTGCTCGTGACGGCCTTGCTCAGCCTGGTCTGGACGCCTTTCGATCCTATGAAGCTTTCCTTCACCGCGCGCTTGGCGGCGCCGGGTGGGGAGCATCTTCTCGGCACCGACGAGTTCGGCCGCGACGTGCTCAGCCGTCTGATGGTTGGCGCCCGCGCCGCCATTTGGATCGGCACGCTGACCGTGGCCTTTGCAACGATCTGCGGAACGATCATCGGCCTGATCAGCGGTTATGCTCGCGGCTGGATCGACGGTGTGATCATGGCCATCAACAACGCGCTGATGGCCTTCCCCGGCATCCTCCTGGCGCTTGGTCTGCTCGCCGTGTTCGGGGCCAATCAGTACGGCATCATCTTCGCGCTTGGTATCGCCTACACACCGTCCATGGCGCGTGTTGTGCGCGGCGCAGTGCTGTCGCTGCGCGAACGCGAGTTCATCGAAGCATCCAAGGTCATGGGCAACAGCGAGTTGTTCACGATGCTGCGCCACATCCTGCCCAATTGCCTTGCGCCGATCACCGTGCTCGCAACGTCCATGTTCGGCTGGGCTATTCTGTCGGAAAGCGCGCTGTCGTTTCTTGGCCTCGGCGTGCCGCCTCCGGCTCCGACCTGGGGCAACATGCTCGCGGCCGGCCGGCCGTTCTTCGAACAAGCCGTTTGGCTCGGTCTCTTCCCCGGCCTGTGCATCGCGCTGACGCTGCTCGGCATCAATCTTCTGGGCGATGCGCTCCGCGACAAGCTCGACCCACGCATGAGGGGGCTGAAATGAGCGGCGCTGAATTGCACACGAATACGCTTCTTTCCGTTCGCGGCCTGTCGCTGGCTGTTGCCGGAAGCGGCCGCCAGGTCGTGCAGGATGTAAGCTTCGACGTCGCGCCCGGCGAGATCTTCGGCATCGTGGGTGAAAGCGGTTCGGGCAAGACGCTGGCGACACGATCGCTCATCCGGCTGCTGCCGCAGGCAATCACGGTTACATCCGGCTTGGTCCAGTACAAAGGTCGCGACGTGCTCGGCATGACGGATCGCGAGCTTCGGGACCTGCGCGGCGCCGAGATCGGCGTCGTGTTCCAGGAACCCATGACGTCGCTCAACCCGTCGATGACGATCGGTCGGCAGCTTGAGGAAGGGCTGATCCTGCACACCAAGCTTCAGCCGGAAGAGCGCCGTCATCGCATCCTGGACATGCTGAAGCGCGTCGGCATCCGCGATCCCGAAGGTGCGCTGAGCGCCTATCCGCACGAATTTTCTGGCGGCATGCGCCAGCGCATCATGTTGGCTTCGGTGATGCTGTTGAAGCCGGCGTTGCTGATCGCAGATGAGCCGACAACGGCGCTCGATGCCGTGATCCAGCGCGATGTCATGGAACTGATGGTCGAGCTGACTCAGGCAGAAGGCACGGCGGTGCTCCTGATCAGCCACGACCTGCCGATGGTGGCGCGCTACACGAGCCGCATCGTGGTGATGGAAAAGGGCTCGATCGTCGAAGCGGGCCGAACGGAAGACCTGCTCGACGCGCCGCAGCATCCCTATACGAAGAAGCTTCTGCAATCCCTGCCGCTGCGAGGCGAAGTGCGCGTGCTCGACACGGCAAAGGCGCCGATGGTTTCGGCGAAAGATATCGTCGTCGATTATCCCGGTCGCAAGTCTTTCCTCAAGAAGGCGCAGGCTAAGCGCGCATTGCACGGCGTGTCGATCGACATCCACGAAGGCGAGGTCGTTGCGCTGGTTGGCGGTTCCGGTTCCGGCAAAACCACGCTTGGGCGCACAATTGCTGGCCTCGTAAAGGAAAGCGGCGGCGACATCCGGTTCCGGGGACGCTCGCGCAATGCGGACTGGCGCGATTATCGCTTGAACTGCCAGATGGTGTTTCAGGATCCTTATTCCTCGCTCGATCCGCGAATGACTATCCTTGCAACGGTCGAGGAGGCTTTGCGGCTTGTTCCTGATCTCGACCGCGCGGCTAAGCGCAAGCGGGCGACGGAAGTGCTCGAGGAGGTCGGGCTCAGCGGCGAATTTTCCGACCGCTACCCGCACGAGTTGTCCGGTGGTCAGCGTCAGCGCGTGGCGATCGCCCGCGCCATCGCACGCCGGCCGCGCTTCCTGATCGCCGATGAACCGGTATCAGCGCTTGATGTGACCGTGCGCGCTCAAGTGCTCGACCTCTTCTCCGACCTGCAGAAGCGCTACGGCTTTTCCTGCCTGTTCATCAGCCACGATCTCGGCGTGGTGGAACAGGTCGCCGATCGCGTGGTGGTGATGCAGGACGGCCGGATCATCGAACAAGGCGACCGCGACACGATCTTCGACAATCCGCAGGAAGCCTACACGCGCCGGCTTCTTTCGGCCATTCCCGCCCTTGCCATTAACGAGCAGGGCGGGGTGAAACTGAAATGGCGCCTGGAAGCATGATGGACACCGAACGCAACCTCGCCACCCTGCGCCGAGAACTCGACGCCATCTGCGACGCCCAGCCTTTCGTCACCCGCTTCATGGCGCGCAACCTGTTGACCGGCGACGATGTCGGCCGTGGCGAGAACGAGGAAACGCCGTCGGGCAGCACGCGCAAGACTTCCATCATGATGGCCGCGCTAAAGGCGGTGTCGGAAGGCCGGCTCGATCTCGACGAGAAGATCGTCTACGAACAGCGCCTGGCCGAGGAAGTCGCCAGCGGCATGATCCGCTTCATGACGCCCGGGCTCGTACTTTCGCTGCGCGATGCGATCACCGGCATGATGGTGCTCAGCGACAATGTCTGCACCAAGATGGTGCTGGAGCGCCTCACGCTGGCAGAGGTCGATGGCTTCTGCAAGACGTTGGGCATGGTGAACACGCATCACCGCTTCCTGATCCCGCCTCTGGCCCTGCCGATCGACCACTCGCTGAAAAGCGTGACCACGACGTCTGCAGCCGACCAGGTCCTTCTGCTGCAAACGATTCTCGACGCCCAGACCTCTCCCAAAGCACAAGCCAGGCTGGGCTGCACGGCTGAGCTATGCGCCTGGGCGCTGCAAGTGCTGAAGAACCAGGTGCTGCGCTATGGCCTGCGTTCCCGGCTGCCCTTCGAGACGGTGACGGCCAGCAAGAGCGGTCGCGGCAAGCGCGGTCGCATGGATGCCGGTGTCGTCTACAGGAACGGCGCGCCGTTCTTCATCGTCACCGCCTATACCGACAAGGTGCCTCAGGAAATGCCTGACGGCACGCCCGGCTACACGATGTCACTCGAAACCATTGGTCGCATTGCGCGCGGCTGCTGGGATCATTTTCCGGTTCAATGATCAACGACAACAACGAGGGTAGAACAATGAAGAAAATTCTTTTGGCAGGCGTCGCCCTGCTGGCAATTGCAGGAACGGTGCAGGCGCGCGATCTCGTGGTTGCGCAAAGCTCGGACCTGCGCAGCAACAACCCCGGCGTCAACCGCGACGGCAATACGGATGGTGTGATCCTGCACATCGTGGAAGGCTTGGTCGGCTACACCAACAGCGGCGAGGTCAAGCCGCTGCTGGCCAAGAGCTTCGAGACCTCCGAGGATGGTCTGACCTATACGTTCAAGCTGCGCGATGGCGTCAAATTCCACAATGGGAAGGTGCTGACGGCTGAAGACGTGGTCTGGAACTGGACCCGTTATCTCAAGCCGGAAACCAAGTGGACCTGCTTGAATGATTTCGTCGAAGGCGGCGCGGCACCCGTGGCTGGCGTGAAGGCGATCGATCCTTCCACGGTCGAGATCAAGCTCACCAAGCCCTCCGCCGTTTTCCTCGGCCTGATGTCGCGCCCGGGATGCGGCTACACCGGCATCCTCTCGCCGGACTCGGTGACCGCAGACGGCAGCTTCGACAAGCCGGTCGGAACGGGCCCGTTCATGTGGGATGAATGGAAGAAGTCGGAATATATCCGCCTCGCCAAGTTCAACGACTACCAGTCGCCTGAAAATGACGGCAAGCCGGATGGCATGGTCGGCTCCAAACGCCCGCTGGTCGATGGCGTCAAGTTCATGGTCATTCCGGACGCATCGACCGTGAAGGCGGGACTGGAATCCGGCGTGCTCGATACGGCGGAAATCTCGCCGGATCTCATTCCGGAGTTCCAGAACAGCGACAAGATGCAGCTCATCGTCGCGCGCAACAACGGCAAGAACCTGTTCTACTTCCAGACCCGCGACAAGGTTCTGAGCAATCCGGGCGTGCGTCGCGCCATGGCCATGGCGCTCGACCTCGATCAGCTGGTGGCCGCTGCTTCCAACGGCACGGGCGAGGCCAATGGTTCGATGGTCTCGCAGGACTCCGTATATTTTAACGAAACTCAGAAGAAGCGTCTTCCTTATGACCTGGAAGCCGCCAAGAAGGAGCTGGACGCAGCCGGTTACAAGGGCGAGCCGATCTCCATCATCGCCAACAAGCGCGGTAACGTTCCGAGTTACCCGGCCGCAATCATGGCTCAGGCCATGATGCAGCAGATCGGCCTGAATGTTCAGATCGAAGTGCTGGATTATGCCACGCAAGTCGATCGCCGGCGTTCGGGCAATTACCAGGTGATCTCGCAGTCGGTGGCGCCGCGCCTCGACCCCGCTCTGATGTACAGCTTCTATGTCGGCAACAAGGACAAGAACGCCTCGCTGATGTGGGACAACCCCAAGGCGATCGAGCTCATGAATGCCGCCTATGCCGAGGCTGATCAGGCCAAGCGGCAGGCGATCTTCGACGAATTCCATGAGTTGATGCTGCAGGAGATGCCCGGCATCTTCCTGTATGACATGGTCGACGTGTGGGGCGCCTCCAAGTCGCTGAAGGGCGTGCCGGTCTGGCAGTCGAATACGCGGCTCTGGGAAGTCTCGCTCGAAAACTGATCGTGGGAAACGCGCCGGCAAAGTCCGGCGCGACTTTCTTTGACAATGGACTGGCAAGAGCTGCGGGGCTGCCGAGGGCTGCGCGACAGCCGCGTCGTGCGCCAGCGCTCTGAAACACGACTGAGGATAGTTCATGAACCAGCAAGCATTGGAGTCGATCGCGCGCTCTGTTGACGCGATAAAGCCGACCTTCAGCAAGCTCAGCGACAACATCTGGGAGTTCGCTGAACTGAAGTTCCAGGAGCAGCGCTCCTCGCAAGCGCTTGCTGGTGCGTTGGAAGAGGCCGGCTTCTCCGTTAAACGCGGCGTGGCGGAGATGGAAACCGCCTTCATCGCCGAAGCCGGCAGCGGCAAGCCTGTCATAGCGTTTCTCGGCGAATTTGATGCTCTTGCCGGCATGAGCCAGGCGGCCGATCTCGCAGAAGCCAAGCCGCTGGTCTCCGGCGCAACCGGCCATGGCTGCGGCCATAATCTGCTGGGCGTCGGCTCGATGATGGGCGCCATCGCGCTCGCCCGTCACCTCAAGGAAAACAATCTGCCTGGCACTGTCCGCTATTACGGCTGTCCGGGCGAGGAGGGCGGCTCGGGCAAGACCTTCATGGTGCGCGCTGGCCTGTTCGACGATGTCGATACGGCACTGACTTGGCATCCCGCACCGTTCAATGGCGTGCGCTCCACGAACAACCTTGCCGTCCTTGAGTATTACTACCGCTTCAAGGGTGTGGCGGCACATGCATCCAATGCCGCTCATCTCGGCCGTTCGGCGCTGGACGCGGTGGAACTAATGAATGTCGGCGTGAATTTTTTGCGCGAGCACATGCCGCAGGATTGCCGCGTTCATTACGCCATTACCGACACGGGTGGCCGCGCCGCGAACGTCGTGCAGGCGCAGGCCGAGGTGCTTTATCTCGTTCGCGCTCCCGAAATGAGCCAGGCACTTGCCCTTGCTCAGCGCGTTGACAAAGTGGCGCGCGGCGCCGCGATGATGACGGAAACCGAGGTCGAGATCATCTTCGATACGGCATCCACCAACCTCCTGCCCAACATCACGCTGGAAACGGCAATGCACGAGAACATGGTGACGCTCGGCCCTGTGCCGTTCGACGAAGCAGATCTCGCTTTCGCCAAGGACATCCAGGACACCTTCACCGATGAGGCGATCAAGAGCAGCATCCGGCTTTACCAGATCAGGGGGGACGTGTTCTCAAACGCCAAGGTAGACGGCACAGCGCCGCTTCATCTCGGCCTGCGCGAATTTGAGGGACAGTCTCACTTTCGCGCTGGCTCCACCGATGTCGGCGACGTGAGCTGGGTAACGCCTACGGCGCAATGCTGGACTCCTGCATGGGCCATCGGCACCAATCCCCACACTTGGCAGGTGGTTGCGCAGGGCAAAAGTGCGGCCGCGCACAAAGCCATGGCGCATGCTGCCAAGACCCTGGCCACGACCGGCTTGACCCTTATGACCCAACCCGACGTTCTCGCAGCCGCGAAGGCAGAGTGGAAAGAAAAGACGGCCNNACGGCCGGCCAGCCTTACGTGTGCCCGATCCCAGCCGAGGTTAAACCTGGCTCTATCACGCACTAACCGAAGCTGCGGCCGGTGCCTTCACTTGGCATCCGGCCGTCCAACATCAGATGTTCTGACCGCCGGACACCTCGATGCGCTGGGCGTTGACCCAGCGATTGTCCGGTCCGAGCAGACTGGCGACGGCAGGACCGATGTCGTCAGGTACACCTACACGGCCCAGCACGGTCATTGATGCGAAAGCTTCGTTATAGGCCGGCGTGTCACGCACGGCACCGCCCAGGAAGTCGGTTTCGATTGCTCCGGGGGCAATCGTGTTGGCTGTGATCCCGCGGCTTCCCCATTCCTTGGCCATGTAGATCGTAAGGATCTCTACTGCGCCCTTTGCCGCGGCATAGGCTCCGAAGCCGGCGGATGAAACGCGTGTGAGGCCGCTGGAAAAGTTGACGATCCGCCCGGCGTCGGCAAGCAGCGGCTCCAGTGCCTGGGTCAGGAACAGGACGCCTTTCACATGCACCGCGAACAGAGCATCGAATTGCGCTTCCGTGGTTTCGATCAGGCTCGCCATCTCGCCATGGCCGGCATTGTTCACGAGATGGTCGAACGTTTCGCGCTGCCAGGTTTCCCGGAGCGCAGTCTGAACCTGTGCGACAAAGTCTGGGAAGTCGCTCATTTCGCCTGTATCGAGACGTAAGGCGACTGCTTTGCGACCCAAAGCTTCGATTTCAGCGACCACACCAAGGGCATTCTCTTCTCCGCGATGGTAGGTCAAGATGACGTCGCCGCCCCGCTGGGCGATGCTGATGGCGGTGTTGCGGCCCAGGCCTCGGCTGCCGCCGGTGACGATTGAAATGGTGCTCATGCTTGGCTCCTTGCTGCCTTGGTTCTGCAAGGATCATCGTTGGTCGCGCACTGTTGGTGTTGCTTGATCTTGGCATTATCTTGCCTAATCCTCCAAGCCGGCTTGTATGGAGTTTCGGCTGGCTATAGCCTGTGACGATGACCTCCGATCTGCTCCACACCGCAATCCGTGTTGCTGAACACCAGCTTGTTCGAACAGGCATGGCGTCCACACCGATCCCCGGCCTGTCCGTGGTCCGCGAGATTATACCAAGCCCACTCCAGCACGCGGTCAACCGCCCCTTGGTGGCGCTGGTGCTTCAAGGCAGCAAGCGTGTCGCGATGGGAGCGAGGTCCTTCGATTTCGGGGACGGGGAGTCTCTGTTGATTACGGCCGACGTGCCGACCGTCAGCCAGATCACCCGCGCAAGCCTGGCTGCGCCATATATCTCGGTCGTCTTCGAGCTGGATCCCGCGGTGATCGCTGAGCTGGTTACAGAGATCGGGCCTTTGCCCTTCGCTGCCGGAGCACCTGTGCGGGTGGACCCGACCGAAAGGGAGGTGGCAGACGCAGCGCTGCGTCTACTGAGACTGCTTGATCGCCCCGCCACGATTCCGGTCTTACAGGTACAATTGCTGCGGGAGCTGCATTACTGGCTGCTGATGGGACGTCATGGCGGAGCCATTCGCACGCTCGGCATTCCCGGTAGCCATGCTCAGCGGATCGCGCGGGCCGTCAGCCTGATCCGCAGTGATTTCGCAAAGCCGCTGCGTATGGAACAGCTGGCGATGGCGGCTGGCATGGGCGTTTCGTCTTTCCATGCACACTTCCGGGCGGTGACATCTTTGACACCGCTGCAATTTCAGAAGCAGCTGCGGCTGATCGAGGCTCGCCGGCTGATGTTGTCCGACGGGGAGGCCATCAGCAATGCGGCTTATGCTGTCGGCTACGAGAGCGTCCCGCAGTTTACCAGGGAATATGGCCGGCTGTTTGGTGTGACGCCGGCGCGAGATATGCGAGCCACGCAACTCGGAGAGGCAGCCTCGTTGATTGCGTAAATTGCTGGCCACGCCCAGCAGCAACCGCAAACGAAAGGTCGCCTTCCCATTCGGCGACCTTTTATAATCATGCGGGCGAGCTTACGGCGTGACGTCGAAGCCGAACCACTTTTCGGACAGGCGCTTGACGGTGCCATCGGCCTTGGCGGCCTCGATGGCCTCATCAAACATCTTCTTCAGCTCTGGCTCGTTCTTGCGCAGGCCAACGGCCACGCCACGTCCGAGAATACCACCCTTGAAGTAAGGTCCGGTCATCACGATGCCCTCGTTGCCTGGCTTCTTGGCAGCGTCGGTGAGGTAGGCGAGGGACGCGACGATCAGGTCAACACGGCCCGATCCAAGATCGAGATCGTGCTGGTCGGTCGTTTTGTATTCCTGGATCTCGATGGAGTCCTTAAAGTACTTGTCCAGCAGCGACAGGCCGAGCGAAGCGCTTTGAACGCCGACCGTCTTGCCCTTGATCTCAGCCGTCACATCATCGATCGCCTTCTGTGCCCCGGCCTCATCCTGTGCGAGGTAGAGCGTCTCGCCCGTATGAGGAAGCTTGGCATACGGGCTATCCTTGAGCGTCGCGAAGGTCTGCGGGGGCAGGCCGTAGGAGATGGAAAAGTCGATGGTCTCTTCGCGCTTCGGCGTGGCGGTCAAGCCAGCCATGATGGCATCGAACTTGCCGGCGGTGAGTGCGGGGATGATGCTGTCGAAAGGCTGCGCCACCATCGTGCACTCGATCTTCATGCGTGCGCAAAGATCCTTGTACAGATCGACTTCATAGCCATCCAGCGAGCCATCCGGATTGGTGAAGTTGTAGGGACGGAAAGCGCCTTCCGTTGCGATGGTGATCTTGGTCCACTTCTTCTCTTCCGCATACGCAGAGGCGGTGGTCAGAACCAGCGCGGAAACGATCAGCGTCTTCAACAGTCTCGTAGTCTTCATGTGAATACCCTTGGGTGGCTACCCGGAAAGCACCGCCATCAGCGGTCCAACCAGCTTGGACACCGCTGCATTATCACGGCTTTTTAGCCAGCGATATTGCCAGGACTAACCCGTCGGGCGTTTGTGGATGGGACGGTAGGACGGTTGCTCGGTAAGAGCCGTCAGCCTGCCGTCCGCAGAAGATCCATCTATGCTCAGCGGACCACGTGGAAGTTGGAGACGCCATCATTGGCGAGCTGCGCGACCAGTTCGAGCTCCCAGTCGATATAGGCCTGCATGTTGGCTCTTGCATTGTCCGTGCCTTCGTAGGGCCGTTTGTAGACGTCGATTGGCTCCGACAGATAGTTGGCTTCGCTATCGAGTCCGTAGCCAGCCGCGTGCCACGCCTCTGTGCCGCCAGCCAGGATCAGCAACTCGCGCGAGCTTAAAGCGGATATTTCGGTCAGGTTCGCGGCGGCNNGTTCCCACCTAGCGTTGCAACGTCGCGGGCAAGCTCCGGCCCTGATGCAAAGTAGGCGCCCGGGATATGGCCCTTGCGGTAGGCAGGACTGCGGGCAAGGTCGAGGACGACCACTCCGTTTAAGCGATCGTGCAGTTCGTGCGGCGTGAGGGCACGGAATGCCTCCTGACTGTTCGGTGAAGCCGGACTATCCTCGGCCGCAGGCGGATCCGCTGCTTCAGAGAGAACAAACACGTCCCAACCCATTTGGATCAGCCAGGACGCCGCCATCCGTGCGCGGACGCCATCGTCGTCATAGAGGACGACACGAGCACCGCGCACGCCGAGCCATTCATCGGTTGCCTGC
>DCDI01000118.1:14840-65997 GCA_002316345.1 Phyllobacteriaceae bacterium UBA1059
GGTGCGGATGCAAAGCCCGCTGGATGACGTTCGGCATATTCGCGGGGGTCACGCACATCGAGCGTGTAGAGCGTCCTCTCCTCGACCTCGCTGCGAAAACGAGCGAGATCTTCTTCTCCAATGATCGGGACACCGACATGCTCTGCCCATCGCTCGGCGCGCGAACGCGCATGGCTGCGCGCCTCGTCGGACGGGGTGTCGACCCGCTCGCTTTGGCGGGTTTCCAGACCCAGCCCTTCAAGAGTCCATCCAATCGTCCCGTTGCGCAGGGCGACGACGCGGTTGGGAATGCCTGCATTGACGAGGCTTTGCGTGCCGATGATGGACCTTGTGCGTCCGGCGCAGTTGACGATTACGAGTGTGTCGGGCGACGGCGCGACGTCGTGGATGCGGTAAACGAGTTCGCCACCGGGCAGGCTGCGCCCGCGCGGTATGCTCATCGTGTTGTATTCTTCGAAGCGGCGGGCATCCACTACCACAACATCCTCTTGTGTCTCGAGGATCTGCTTCACTTCATTGGCCGGCAGCGACGGGGTGTGGCGGATTGCTTCAACGAGTTCGCCAAAGGCTTTCGAAGGCACGTTGACATCTCGATAGACTTCGCCGACCTCACGATAAGCTGAAAGGCCGCCTTCGAGGATCGCGACGTCGCTATAGCCGAGAGCGACAATGCGCGTGGCGGCTCGCTCTGCATAGCCCTCGCCGTCATCATAAATGACGATCGGCGCCCCAAGCCGCGGCACGAGTGCGGGAAGAGATGTTTCAACTTCGCTGACCGGCACGCTAAGGGCAAACAGCGGGTGAGCGTCGGCAAAGGGACCTTCCTCGCGCACATCGAGCAGGGCGACTTCGCGCCCGGTTTTCCAAAAGGCGCGAAGTTCTTTGGGGGTGATCGTCTTTGTCATGTCTGTCCTCGAATACGGTGTCGCGCTCAGAAGAAGGCGCCGGTCGGCGGCAGGGCGCCGTTTAGATAATGATCGCCAAGAACCCGCANNAGAACCCGCTCCTTGTAGATGCGCGGATTGTGTGCGGCGATGACCTTGAGGTTGCGCCAATGACGATCGAGCGCCTTCGAGGTCGAAACGGCGCTGCCGCTGCCGACATCGAGCAGAAGGCCGGCCAGGTTCGCCGCCACTTCGTCCGTTACCACCTTCGCCTCCGCGGCCGCGATGCTGGCTGCAATCGACAGGGCGCCGGCTTCCGGCGATGTTTCTCTGGCCCAGGCGAGATCGAGCGCGGCGATGGCGCGATCGACGGTGCCGAGGATCGCAGCGCGGTAAGCGGCAATCCGCCCGATCACGGCCTGGATCTCCGGTTCATCTGCCGGCTTTTCAGCAAGCGCGTGGTAGAAGTTGCGACTGCGCGAGCGGACCAGCGCCAGCGCATCGTGCAAGATGCGGGTGACGATGCCAGACATGATCGTCGTCAAATAAACCTGATGGAAGGTGAAGCCGTAAAGATAGGGATCGTTCTCGCCCCGCTCGGGAAGGTCGTAAAGGTCTTCCGGCGCCACGGCCACATCGGCAAAGATCGTTTTGCCTGAGCCTGTCAGCTTCTGGCCGAAGCCGTCCCAGTCATCGTCAAGCGTCACGCCATCCGCTTTGGTCGACACGAGGAACTGGGCGATCTTGCCTGTTCGTCCATCCAGTGCCGAGGCGNNGCCGGTGCTATAGATCTTGGTGCCGGTGACACGATAAGCGCCATCGGCATCGGACCACCGCAGGGCCGAGCCCGGAACCTGGCCGCGGCTTCCGGCAGGTCCGCCACCTGCTTCGGAAAAGGCCACGCCGAACATCCTGTTCTGCGCGGCAAGGGCTAGAACGCGCTGCGAGAAAGGCTCGGCTGCCGTTTTCGCGTGTTGCTCGACAGCATAGAAGTGGTTGCGAAAGACATGCGCAATGTTGGGATCGGCGGTCGCGAGATCACGAGCGAGGGCAAACAGGTCTGGAAGCGTGATGCCTGCGCCGCCTTGGTTCACCGGAATGCGGACTGCACCGAAGCCGCGCTCCTTCAACAGTTGCGCTTCTTCGAAGATCGGACGACGGAAAACATCGCGCTCCGCAGCGCCGGCCGCGAAGTCGGCGAACAGCGAAGCCAGGTCCAGCCGGCGCGTGACCGGATGCCAGTCCAGTTGCGCCGCGGCGGAAGCATCAAAGGTTGAGACTTGCAGCATATCTGCCCTCAAGCGGCCGTGCCGACATGCCGGACAGGCTCGACATCGCGCGGATCGACATAGTGGGCCAGCCCCAGGTGGTGGCGGAGCGTCTGCCCGGTGTAATCGGTGCGGAAACGGCCTGCCTTCTGCAGGATCGGAATGACATGATCGACGATGTCTTCGAGGCCGCTGGTTTGCACGTCGATATTGAGGTTGAAGCCGTCGGCCGCACCGGTGTCGATCCAGTGCAAAATGTCAGCAGCAATCTGCTCCGGCGCACCCACCACCATACGGTGGCCGCCGATGATGTTGCTGAGGGCGGCCTGGCGCGCCGTCCACCCATACGTCACCGCTTCCGACAGGATTTGCTTGCGCGGCCAGCGGGACGCGATTGGCACCCTTGGCTCGGCTGCCTCGATGCGCTGGAATGGCAAGATCTCGTCGAGAGGCAGGTCATCGGGATCAAGTGCGAAATGGCGGGCGAGTTCACCATGCAAGAAAGCGAGGTCGAGCCCGGCGTCGAGATTGGCCTTACGCTGCAACGCTTCCTGTTCCGTGCCTCCGACGATCGGGAACAGACCTGGCATAACGAGAAGATCATCTGCGTTGCGACCGTTGGCACGCGCAAGCGCCTTCACGTCGGAATAGAACTTGCGGCCACCCTCGATGACGCGTTGGCCGGTGAACAACGCATCAGCATAACGTGCGCCGAAGGCCTTGCTGTCTTCCGACTGGCCGGCTTGGAAGATCACCGGTCGCCCTTGCGGTCCGACCGGCGCTGACAATGAGCCCTTGGTACGGAAATGCTTGCCCTGAATGTCGATCGGCCGCAGCGCTCGTTCATCCACGAAGACGTTGCTTGCATGATCGGCGATGATGGCCGCGTTCGGCAGCGAGTCCCAGAGACCGGTGACGATCTCCGCAAACTCGCTTGCGCGGCGATAACGTTCCTCCTGGTCGAAGCCTTGGTCCAGCCCGTAAGCCGCGAGAGCGACAGGCGATTGGCTGGTGATGATGTTCCAGGCCGCGCGCCCCTTGCTGATGTGGTCGAGCGTCGCAATTTGGCGTGCAACCACATAGGGATGGCCGAAGATCGTGGAGGTCGTGGCAACCAGACCAATGCGTTCCGTCACTTGGCTTAGCGCGGACAGAAGCGTGATCGGATCCAGCGCGCGCCAGGGCCGGTGGAACGCTTCATCCACCAATCCTCCTGGTCCGTCGGCCAAGAAGAGCGCATCGATCTTGCCGCGCTCGGCGACCTTGGCTATGCGGATGAAAGCGTCGATGTTGCTGGAAAGACCAGCAGCGTCAGGCAAGGTCTTCCAGGCGGCATCGTGGCGGCCGGATGCAAGGACGTTGACTCCGAGGCGCACAGGTTTGGCGGCGGGCATGAGACGAACTCCTTTAGGGGTGCTGGAGGGCTGGGCGGGATGCTGCCGGAGGTCCCGCCCGACGATGATCAGACGCGCAGAACGTGGTCTGAAACGGTGATGCGTTCGGGCAGGATGGAACGTTCAGCCAGCCAGTCCGCCGCTTTCTGGAAGTCGGCGAGGAAGCCTGTGTCATCGGCTTCGTAGAACTTGTTTTGACGCTTGTAAGCGACGAGATGATCGCGCACGGCGTCGCTGTACTGGCCTTCCTTCTGCGCGATGGTTTCGGCCTCCAGCGGATTGTCGCTTATCCACTGGCCTTCCTGATGGTAGGCGTCGATCACGGCGCGCACGAGGGCCGAGTTGTTCGTCGCGAAATCGCGCAGCGTGACCAGCGAGGAATAATCGATCAGGAAGTCGAGGTCGGTTCCCTCGAAGAAGATGTCCTTCGCGTCATATTGTTCGCGCGCGATATCGACGGCCGGTGTCCACATTGACCAGGCATCGACTCGGCCCTGGCCGAAAGCTGGCGAAGCATCCGGCGGGTTGAGATAGACGAATTCGACATCTTTGCGGTCGACGCCGTTCTTTTCGAGCGCGGCGACCAGCAAAAACTCACCCAGCCCGGACCGGTTGACAGCAACCTTCTTGCCGACAAGATCGGCAACGGTATCAATGCCGGAATCCTTCTTCACAATGATTGCCGTCGAACGCGGCGTGTAGACGTTGAAGTTGGTGAAAACGAAGGGTGACCCAGCAATGATTCCGGCAAGGGCGGGCGTCGTGCTGCCCCAGAAGCCGAAATCGGCACTACCGCCCACCACGGCCTGAAGCGACGGGGCATGGTTGGGGAAGGGGCCGACCCACTCGACCTTGATGTCCTGAGCGGCAAGGATCTTCTCGAACTCGCCACGCTGTTTGGCCACGAGCGGCAACCCGCCGCGACCCCAGCCAAGGCGCACCGTATCGGTATCGCGGGTGCCTTGCGCTAACGCACTGCCCGACAATGCAACGCCGGTTGCCGCAGCGCCAAGCGCCAGGCTCGCGCCCTGGAGAAGGCTGCGGCGGTTGATGTTGAAGTGTTTGGAACCCGTCATGCTGAAACGTCCTGTCTGATGAAAGAGGGCAAAGGGATGACGTTCGACCGGCTGCAGCCTGTCGTGAAAGCCTTGGTTGAGAGTGTTTACGTGCTAGGCGGCGCGCTCGTGGAGCGTGACGCCGAGTTGGCCGAGAAGCTTGTGCCGCAAAGACTGGGGACCGCTTTCGGTCTCCGCTGCGACATCGTAGGTCGACGCGATGCGGCCATCGCGCATCACCAAAATGCGGTCGGCCAGTGCGATGGCTTCATCCACGTCATGCGTCACGAGGAGAACGCCCGGCCGGTGCAAGGCAACGAGATCCTTAATCAGCTCGTGCATCTTGAGCCGGGTCAGGGCGTCGAGTGCGGCGAAGGGTTCGTCTAGCAGAAGAAGGGACGGCTCGCGCACGAGGGCACGGGCGAGTGCCACACGTTGCGCCTGCCCGCCGGAAAGATTGCGAGGCCAATCGTTTTCCCGTCCGCCAAGCCCCACCTCCTGAAGCGCGGCAATTGCTTTTGCCTTGCCTTCCGCCGTGTCCATGCCGAGCGCCACGTTCTGCCACAGTGGCGCCCACGGAAGGAGGCGATGTTCCTGAAACACGACCGCAGGCTGTGCAGGACCGTGGATGGATCCGCCATCTACCGGATCGAGACCGGCCAGCGCACGCAGAAGCGTGGTCTTGCCGCATCCGCTTTCGCCCAGCATCGCGACGAACTCGCCTGGTTCGATGCGTAGGTTCAGGCCCTCGATGACGATCCGCTTACCGTAGAGACGGTGCAGATCGCGAACGACGACTGCGGCATTGTTCTGGATGCTCAACGGCGTTCTCCCTTCGCATAGTTGGGATGCCAGGCGAGAAGCCGGCGCTCGAGGGCGCGTGCGGCGCTGTCGGCGAGCACGCCGATCGCGGCATAAATGACAATGGTCAGCACGATGACGTTGGTTTGCAGGAACTCGCGCGCATCCATGGCAAGAAAGCCGATGCCCTTTGTGGTGGCGATGGTTTCGGCGATCACGAGCGCGAGCCAAGCGACCGCTAGCGCATAACGGACGCCGGTGAGGATCGAGGGCAGCGCGCCGGGCAGGATGATCTTGGTGATGCGCCCGCGCAAGGAGAGCCCTGTCACCTTTGCGAGCTCAAGAAGCTTCGGATCGATCTGGCGTATCCCGAGCACCGTGTTGATGTAGATCGGGAACATCACGGCCAGCGAAACAAGGAATATCTTGCCGGCTTCATCCACGCCGAACCAGACGATGACGAGCGGCAGGAGCGCCAGGAACGGGATGGCGCGGATCATCTGGATCGAGCGATCGAGGAGCGCTTCGGCGAGCCGCGAGAAGCCGACGAGGATACCCAGAGCAAAGCCGATGCTCCCACCGATCGCGAAGCCGATCGCCGCGCGCAGCATGCTGTAGCCCAGATGTTCAAACAGCGTGCCATTTGCCACGAGCTTCCAGGCAGTTGCTACAACCGTGCTGGGTGCCGGCAGGATCTGCGGTCTGATCCAGCCGAGATGTGCGGCCAGTTCCCAAGCGATCACCAGCAAGAGCGGCGCCAGCCAGGAGAGCGCCAGCAACTCGCTGTCCCGCAAAGCTCTATAGGGGCGTGTGTCGATCGAACCGCTCGAGCGAGATGATTGGAGCGCCGGGCCGTAGGACAAGGACGTTTCAAGCGTCATGACAGATCCTTTTCGTTGAGGAGGAGACGCTCAGAGCGCGTTCAACGAGCCGTAACGACCATTGCCGTAAGCAAGCGCTGCACCATCGCGCAGCCTGACGGCTCGTACGGCACCGAAGATCAGGGCGTGGCTATGCCGCTCAATGACTTCTTCGACTTCGCAGTCCACCGAGGCGAGCGCATCATCGAGCACGCCCGCGCCGGTCACGAGGCGCGACCAAGAACTACCGAGATACCGCGCCGGCCCCTTGATCCCGCCGCGCCCGGCAAAGCGATCGGCAACCGCCTGCTGCTCGTCGCTCAGTACATTGACGCAGAAGTGTCCGTAGTGGCGGATGGCCGGCCAGGTTGATGACGACAGGTTGATGCTGACGAGCATCGTTTCCGGCTCGACGGAGAAGGATATTGCAGTCGTCACCGTTGCGCCGGTTCTATCCTCGCCGATGCCAGCGGTGATTACACTGACACCGCCGGCGGAACGCCGCATGGCATCCCTCAAGGAGACCGTTGGGAGCGATAAAGGTCTGCTAGCTACTGAAGGGCGAAGCGCATCTGCGACAAGGGTCATCGAATGATCTCTATCGTTTCCTGACGTGCCGAAGCAGCGTCGAGCCCCGAAGATAACCAAGCCTTCAGAGACCTCGCGACAAACCGGATGCTAAATCTACTAGCTTTGTAGGAATTTAAATCCTCAGGCGAGCTATCAGCTCGGCGTGGATCGCATTTGATCTAACCCCCAAATTTGACCGCTGCTTTCCCCTTCGAAAAATCTGAAAGACGGGCACTCGACAATCCCTAGTAAGTTACTAGACTATCTTTGTTGACGCACAGGTCGTCAGCCTGGCTGCGAGAGGGGTGACCTCGGCGTGGGCCCAATAAGATGTCGCGCAGGAGGAAGCGCGCGCAAGACAAGGATGACGACCGCTTAGCCGAACAACTCGGAACAGGATGGGAGAGCCTCTATGAGCATCGAATTTGCAGGCATTATTCCGACCCAGGCAGAAGCCGGGGTGCCTCGCCTTCACGAACACCGCCGCGAATCGGATTTGGCTCAGTCCTTTGCTCGAGCCGGGTTCGACAACGTTTTGATTGAGGGAACTGGTGCTCTTGGACTGGCGCGTGGACTATCTGCCGATCGTACCGCACCAAAGCTCATCATCCAGCACCGTCCGAATGAGGAGCTGGTGGAAGCGGCCGAAGCGTTTGCCTTGCTGGACTGTCGTGCTGCTAGCGGGTTGAGCGTCGAAATTGTGGGCGAACCAACTCCAAGCGAGCGTGCGTCCTTTGTGCATGAAACGGACCAGGCAAGAACCGACGAATATCTTACCTTGTTGAAGCGCCTTTGGCTCAACGATAAAGCGATCGACTACGAAGGCCGCTTCTTCAGCCTGCGCGGCGCTAAACTCTCGGCTAGGCGATGTCACAGGACGCTGCCGCTGATGATGGGTGGGCGTTCCGCAGTCGCTATCCGCGTTGCGGCACGTCATGCGGATGTGTTCAAACTCGGCGGCGTGGGCCTTTCCGAAGCCAACGATCTCATTGCGCAAGTGGAAGCTGCAGCAATTCCGTTCGGTCGATCAGGCCGCATTCGCTACTCACTTGATATTCAACCGAGTGCTTCACCCCTAACGAAGTCAGGAACACGCTCGTTGGTCATAATGCCGCCGCGGGCGGTGCTGGAAGTAACCGGTCGCGCGGAAGACATGGTGCTGCACCTCCTTCCTTATATCGAGCTTGGCGTGTCGCACTTCACAGTGCGCGGGCTGCAAACGCCGGAAGATGTGGCCAATTTCGGCGTAGACGTCATCTCGCTTCTGCGCCGAACACAAGAGCGCACCGTGCACCACCGCTTCGGTTTGCATCCCGCAATTCGTTTGATGCAAACGCTTTTGTAGAATCCAAGACACGGTCCTCCGTCGGGCCTAGAGCGTTGCCGGAGCCAGGATGAATGCTCATCTTGGCTCTACAAAAACTGCCTTTGAAGCGACTGCAGGCGTCAGCTGCGCTGGCGACTTCGGTGCAGCTTCGTTCTCAACGAAACGCTTCTTCGATGTAAATCTTCCCTAATTTGCCATCACAGCGAATGTCCCATGCTTGGAAATGCGATCAAGCTCATGGGAGCGTGGTGCAACACCATTGGTGAAGCAGTGAGGAAGCACCATGAGCCAGATCGAAAAGTCCAGTGAATTGCTAGCGTGTCGAACGACCGCTTTATCGTCGCAAGGAGCCGCTCGATGACCAGGATCGTTCCGGTGCTGGATCTCAGCCAGCTTGAACGTGGCGAGCAGGCCCGAAGCGCGTTTCTTGCTGATCTCCGTTCAGCCGCGCGCGACATCGGCTTCTTCTATCTCGGCGGCCACGGCATTTCGTTCGACGAGATCAATCAAGTTCTGAAGGCTTCGCGCCAGTTTTTTGCCCTTCCCGACGCGGACAAGCAGGCGATCGAGATGGTCAACTCGCCGCAATTTCGCGGCTATACTCGCGCTGGCGGAGAGCGCACTCAAGGCAAGGCCGACTGGCGCGAGCAGCTCGACGTCGGCTTTGAGCGTCCCACCCTCCCTCAGGAACCCGGGTCACCGGCTTGGACGCGGTTGCAAGGTCCCAACCAGTGGCCTTCCTCCCTTCCTGATCTGCAATCGCGTTTGCTAGATTGGCAAAACAAGGTCACCGATGTTGGTATCCGGCTGCTACAGGCTTTCGCGCTCGCGCTTGAACAGGATGAGGATGCGTTCGGCTCAATCTATCGCGGCGAGCCGAACCATCGCATGAAGATCGTCCGATATCCTGGGCGACAGACCGAAGCGAATGATCAGGGCGTCGGCGCGCATAAAGATGGCGGCTTCCTGACCCTGCTGCTTCAGGACGAAAATCGCGGTCTGCAGGTGGAGTATGACGGCAGCTGGGTGGATGTCGAGCCGCTGCCGGGCACCCTCGTCGTCAACATCGGCGAACTTCTGGAACTCGCCTCCAACGGTTATCTGCGCGCAACGGTCCACCGTGTCGTTGCACCGCCTGCTGGCGTCGATCGCATTTCCGTCCCGTTCTTCTTCAGCGCAAGGCTCGACGCCACCATTCCGCTGCTAGATCTGCCGGCGGAGCTTGCACGGGAAGCGACTGGTCCGGCCAGCGATCCGGATAATCCATTGCTGCGCGATGTCGGCGCCAATGTCCTGAAGAGCCGGTTGCGCTCACATCCCGATGTGGCTGAGCGCCATTATGCCGATCTTCTTGGCAAGGCGCCGCGCGCAGCCTGATAGGATGGTTTGTTCCTCAGAAATGAACAATTTGGAATCTTGTTCGTCGTGAGGTGACACCGACTCTGCGAGAACAATCATACGCCCGCCGTTTCCTCTTTCGGCGGTCGTGTTCCCCTCAGAAGGTCCCAGACCTTCCACTTGACCGGGCCGCATGCGCGCCCGGTTTTTCCTTGTATTTCAATCGTTTAGCGGCATCTTTCATATGCCTGAAAGTTTAGCACGCTGCTCGTCAAACCGGCTGAAATTTGGTTTTGCATTCCTAGTCTGACGCCTCGCAGCCAGTACCCTGAGATCATCAACCACGGCGGGGGACGCCGGCTGAACGATAACAAACGAGACTCAGGAGCATTCGTCATGACGTCCACGAAACGCTTCGGCCAAGGCTGGAGATCGGTATTGGCAGCGGGCCTGGCGATCAGCACTGCCTTTCTGGCAGCCCCCGGTCATGCCGGCCCAACGCTGGACAAGATCAAGGAGCGCGGCTCCATCAAGGTTGGCGTCGGCACGACGCCCGGCTTCTTCGCGCCAGATAGCAGCGGCAAGTGGCAGGGCTTCTTCATCGATTACGGCCGGGCGCTGTCGAACGCTGTTTTCGGCACGCCGGACAAGGTCGAGTTCACGAACTCCTCGCCGCAGCAGCGTCTGCCTGCCCTTCAGTCCGGCGAATTCGACATTCTTCTCTCCGGCGTCACCGTCACCGTCACCCGCGCCTTTCAACTCGGCTTCCACTTCGGTCCAACCATCTTCTATGACGGCCAGGGCATTCTGGTGCGCAAGGATCTGAATGTCGAAAAGGCGGCTGATCTCGACGGGGCCACCATCGGCATTCAAAGCGGCACCACCGGCGAGCTCAACATTGCCGACTTCTTCCGCAAGACCGGCAAACAGTTCACGCCGGTCACGATCGAAGACACCAGCGAATTTATCAACGCGCTGGAGTCGGGGCGCGTCGATGCGATCACGCAGGACTCTTCGGACCTCGTCGGCAAGCGCACGCAGCTGAAGAACCCGGATGACTACGTCGTTCTGCCCGAGCGCCTGTCCAAGGAGCCGCTCGCTCCGGCAATCGCCGGCGGCGATGATCGCTGGCTGGAGATCGTTAATTGGACCGTCAATGCCACGATCCAGGCTGAAGAGTGGGGCATCACCTCGGCTAATGTCGACGAGTTCCTGAAGTCCGAAGATCCGGCCATTAAACGCTTCCTCGGCGTTGATCCGGCGCTCGGCCAATCGATCGGACTTGATCCGAAATGGGCCTACAACATCATCAAGACCGTGGGCAATTACGGCGAGTTGTTCGACAAGCACCTGAAGCCACTTGGCTGGGAGCGTGGCTATAACCGGCTGTGGACCGATGGCGGCCTGCTTTATTCGCCGCCGTTCCGCTAAGCGCACGCATCCATGACAACCGACACGATCCTGCCGGGCCCCACACGGCCCGGCATCTTACGTCAGGTGCGAACCTGGTGGGGGCCGCATGCGCTATCACAAGCGCTGTTCATCGCAGCTCTCGGCCTGCTGATCGCTATCCTGGCCAGCAACACGCTGGCGACCATGGCGCGCATCGGGATCACGCCCGGCTTCGGCTTCCTGTGGCGCTCGGCAAATTTCGAGATCGGCGAGGGCATCATTCCCTTTCGCGCCGGCGATCCTTATTTCCGCGCGATCCTTGTCGGGCTACTCAACACGATCAAGGTTGCAGCACTCGGCTGCGTGTTCACGACCATCCTCGGCGTGATCCTGGGTGTTGCCGGACTGTCGGGCAACCTCCTGCTTGCTACCCTCGTGCGCTGGTACATCGAAGCAATTCGCAACACGCCGCTGCTGTTGCAACTGTTCTTTTGGATCGCGCTCGCGAAATCCTTCCCCCCGCCACGCGCAGCAATCAGCGCATTTGACTGCGTGTTTCTGACCAATCGCGGCGTGTTCGTTCCCAAGGTCAATCTCGTGGAAGCGAATGCCTGGACCTGGTGGCTGATTGCGGTGCTCGCTGCCGCCTTTGTCGTCGGTTTGTGGTGGTTGCGCCGAAAGGATCAGCTCACTTTGCGCCGTTTCGCGCTTGCATTTGGTGCCGCCATCCTTGGCATTGCGCTTGTCCGGATCGGCAGCCACGGCCGCTTCAGCGCCGAGCTTCCTGTTCTGGCTGGCTTCAATATTCGTGGCGGCGCAAGCCTGACGCCGGAATTTGCCGCGCTGCTGGCGGGTTTGACCGTGAAGTTCTCAGCGGCCATCGCCGAGATTGTGCGCGCGGGAATCCAGTCCGTTAGCCAGGGTCAGTGGGAAGCAGCGCGGACGCTCGGGATGCGCGACGGCCAGATCATGCGCCTGATCGTGCTGCCGCAAGCGCTGCGGGTCTTAACGCCGCTGACAACGTCCAGCTATCTCGACCTTACCAAGGACTCCAGCCTTGCGGTTGCGATTGGCTATCCCGACCTCGTCAACGTCATCAACACTACAGCCAACACCACCGGGCGGTCGTTTGAAGCGCTGGCGATCCTGATCGGCCTTTATCTTACCCTTAACCTGACAGTGTCGGCTGCGATGAACCTGTATAATCGGCGCGTCGCTTTGCGGGGGCAAGCTCGATGACCGACCTCTCGCAAACCGTCCTTCGGGCGAACGGCCTGTTCGATCGCATTCGCCGTGGGCTGTTCGGTGGCTGGCTGAACACCAGCCTGACGGTTCTGACGGTGGCATTGCTGGTCTGGGTTGTACCTCCGCTGATCCGATGGGGGCTGCTTGATGCAAGCTTCTCGGGACCCTCGGGTGATTGCGTCGTGGCCGGTGGTGCGTGCTGGTCCTTCGTCGCCGCCAAGCTGCGCTTTATCCTGTTCGCTTTTTATCCGCCCGACCTGCAATGGCGTCCGCTGCTGGTTATGCTGCTTCTAGTCGCCCTGCTGGTGGTCAAAGCACAGCCGCGTTTCTGGCGGCGAGAGCTTCTACTTGCCTGGATCCTGGTAATCAGCGGCAGTTGGATGCTGATGTCCGGCGGCTTGCTCCTGCCTCGCGTGCCATCCAACCAATGGGGCGGTTTGCCGGTGACGCTGTTCGTGTGGACGGTTTGCTTTGCACTTGCGATGCCCCTCGCCGTGCTTCTTGCCTTAGCGCGCCGCTCCCGCATGGGTGGCCTGCGTACCGTTTCGATCCTGTTCATCGAACTGATGCGGGGCACGCCGATGGTGGCGATCCTTTATGTGGCGATGCTGATCCTGCCGATGGCCATCCCCGGTGGGCAAGGCTTCGACAAGACGCTGCGCGANNTTCTGGTCCGCTTATGTGGCGGAGGTCGTGCGCGCCGGTCTGCAGACAATCCCGGCTGGCCAGGAAGAAGCGGCCACCGCGCTCGGTCTCGGCTATTGGCGCACCATGCAGCTGATCGTCTTGCCGCAAGCGCTGCGCCTGGTCATTCCCGGCCTCGTCAACCTGGCAATTGGCTTCCTGCTCGCGACCTCGCTGCTTGCGGTGATCGGCATCTTCGATCTCCTGAACGCCGCCCGCGCCTCCGCCACCGACCCGCAATGGCTGGGTTTCTATGACGAAGCCTACCTCACCGTCGCGGTGATCTATTTCGTGTTCTGCTATGCGGGATCGCGCTACAGCCGCTGGCTGGAGCGAAGGCTGGGAAGCCATGTCAGGCAGTGATCCAAGCACCGTTCTGCGTTCGATTTGACGCAGCACGGAAAGGTGCTACGCCCGCCGGTGACCTAGGACTACTGTGCGATCAAGCGACCAAGCAGCAAGCGCCAATCGCCTGTAACTTTCGACCGCCAGGTTCCGGCCTCTTGTCGGGGCTGAAACACTGTGTCGGATTGACGCGACGGGGCCGGTAGGCTTGCAATGTTTTTGAGTGCCATTGCTGCGACGCCGATTGCGCCGACTTCGGCTTGAGCGCTGCGCGTGACGGGCCGATCGAGAAGATCAGCTTGTAACTGCATCAGAAGATCGTTCGCCGACGCGCCGCCATCGGCGAGCAGACCGTGCAGCGAGCCTTCGATGTCCTGCTCCATGGCGTTGAACACGTCGGCGATTTGAAGAACGATGGCTTCCAGCGTTGCGCGAGCGAGGTGGGCGCGGGTAGTTGCGAGCGTCATGCCGGAGATGGTGCCGGAAACAGTGTCGTTCCAGTGCGGTGCGCCAAGGCCGGCGAGTGCGGGAACGAAGGTCACGCCGCCGCTGTCTTCGACGGTTTGGGCAAGCTCAGATAGGGCGCGGGCATCGGGTAGACCGAGCATGTCTGCGGCAAAGGCCGCTGCTTGCGCGGAAACCGTAATGTTGCCTTCCAGCGCGTAGGTCACGCCGTGATCCTGCTCGCTCCAGGCAATGGTGGCGGAAAGGCCGTGCTTTGACAACACGCGCTCAGGCGTAAGCGTCATCAGCGAGGAGCCGGTGCCGTAGGTGGCTTTCACAAGACCCGGGGCGCGCACGCCATGGCCATAAAGCGCGGCATGGCTGTCTCCCATCATGGCAAGGATCGGAACGCTAGCGGGCAGGGCGGTTACCCCGTCTGCCACTTCGCCGAAGCGGCTGTTCGAGGCGCGGACGTCCGGCAATGCCGATAAAGGCACACGGAACAGGTCACACAGACTTTCGTCCCATTGCAGCCGCTGAGTGTTGAACAACTGGGTGCGAGACGCGTTGGAATGATCTGTGGCGAACGTTTTGCCGCCGGTCAGCCGGTAAAGCAGCCAGCTATCCACCGTTCCGGCTCGCAGTCTGCCCTGCTCCGCAAGCACCTTAGCTTCCGGCACATTCTCCATCACCCATCCCAGCTTTGAGGCCGGGAAGAGGGCGTTGATCGAAAGGCCGGTCGCTTCCACGACCGCGGGGTTGGCTCCATCCGCGATCAGCGCGTCGCAGACTTTGGCGGTGCGTCGGCATTGCCAAAGGATAGCCGGCGCAAGCGGTAAGCCTGTTTCGGCATCCCAAACAACCAGCGTTTCGCGTTGGTTGGCGATGGCCAAGCCGCTGATGTCGTAGCTGCCGGATGCTATGATGTCGGCGATGACGGTCTGAACGCTTGCCCAGATGTCCTCGGCGGACTGCTCGGCCCAGCCAGGGTGTGGATAGGTTGACTTCAGCGGCGCGGAAGCTTTGGCGACGATGCCACCTGCCAAGTTGACCAGGATCGCCTTGGTGTTGGTCGTGCCCTGGTCGATCGCGATGACATGGCCGGTGCTCATGCGCGCTTTCGTCCGATCGCCTTGCGCGCGGTTCGGGCGATGCCCTCGGCCGTCAGTCCGAAATGGTCGAACAGCCATTCAACGGAGCCCGTCGGAACGAAGCCGGGAAAGCCCATGCGTTCAACCGGAACCGGATCGTTGGACGCGGTATATTCGGCCACCGCGCCGCCGAGACCGCCATGGATGTTGGCTTCCTCGATGGTGACGATGGCGCCCGTTTCACGCGCCGCCGACGCAATCGCCGCTTCATCCAGCGGCGTGATGGTCGCCATGTTCAAAACGCGGGCTGAAATCCCCTCGGCTTCCAGGTCCGCTGCTGCCTTGGCAGCCAGATGAACCATGGTGCCGCAGGCGATCAACGTCACATCGCTGCCATTGCGAACCAGTTCGGCCTTGCCGTGCTCGAACTTGCGGTCGGCAACCTCAAGATCGGGAACCGGCATGCGGCTCAGGCGGATATAGACCGGGCCTTCATGCGATGCCGCCCATTTCACCGCTTCCGCGGTTTCCCAGGCATCGGCCGGGACAACGATCGAGATGTTGTTAAGCGGGCGCAGCCAGGCGAAGTCTTCGATCGAGTGATGGGTCGGTCCAAGCTCGCCGTAAGCGACGCCGGATGACTGTCCGACGAGTTTGACGTTGAAGTTGGCATAGGCGACGTCCGCCTTCACCTGCTCCAGCGCGCGTCCGGTCAAGAAGCAGGATGCGGCGGAAACGAAGGGAATGCGGCCGCCATTGGCGAGGCCTGCGCTGACGCCGACCATGTTCTGCTCAGCAATGCCGACATTGATCAGGCGGTCCGCATGCTTCTTCTGGAAGCCGCCGAGCTTGGAAGAGCCGACGGAATCGTTGACGACCACGACGATGCGCGGATCCTGCGCGGCAAGATCCTCGATCGTCCGCGCCCAGGCATCGCGGCAATCGTGCAAGCCGTCCTGTTTTGCAGCGGGAGCAGCCATCAGATCAATTCCTCCAAAGCGGTGGTGTGTTGCTCGGCATTGGGTACGCCATGGTGCCAGGAAGCAATGTTCTCCATAAAGGAAACGCCCTTGCCCTTGATCGTGTTGGCAATGATGCAGAGCGGTTTCGTTCGCCCGCCCGCCGGCTCGCTCAAAGCGGTCACCAGCGCATCGACATCATGGCCGTCCACCATCTCGACATCCCAGCCAAAGGCGCGGAACTTGTCGTCGAGCGGATCGAGGCCGTTGGTTTCCTCGGTGCCCATGCCCTGCTGAAGCCGGTTGCGGTCGACGATGAGGGTCAGCTTGCCGAGCTTGCGGTTGCCAGCGGTCATCGCGGCTTCCCAGTTCGATCCTTCCTGCAACTCGCCGTCGCCGGTGAGAACGAAGGTTCGATAATCTGCGTTGGTCAACTGACCCGCGATGGCGATGCCGAGCGCGACCGGTACGCCGTGACCGAGCGGACCGGTATTGGTCTCGACGCCCGGAAGGTAGTTGCGGTTCGGATGCCCGTTCAGCTTGGATTGCGGCTGCATATAGGTTTTCAGCCAGTCTTCCGGGAAATAGCCGGCCGCGCACAGACCCGTATAAAGAGCGCCAGTCGCATGCCCCTTGGACATAATGAAACGATCGCGTTCGGCCATCTCCGGCTTGGCCGGATCATAGCGCATGACGCCGAAATACAGCGTCGCGATGATGTCGATTGCCGAAAAGTCACCGCCGGGATGTCCCAGCCGGGCATCGAAAACCATTGTGAAAGCCCTGCGGCGCATCCACAAGGCTTTCTCGCGGATGGTCTGAGCGATGTCATTCGTCGACATAAGTCATGCCTTTCATAGCTGAGCCGGCTGTTGCAAGACGGCGCCTACATGCCGCCGTACAAAGCCTTCTGAGCGATCTTCAATGCACCGATGGCGTCGTGGCGGTTTTGCGCCTCACGAAGCGCGTCGATGTCGAGCGCATCGAGGCCGCGAGCGGCCGCCTTGAGGAAATCGATGGCGTGGTTGGCGGTCGCGACGCTGTCTTCGCGGAACGGGAACTGGTCGAGCTGCCACACGCCTTCCCACTTGTTCTTGCGCAGCACGTGGAAGAACTCGAAGAGCTCGATCGGATGCAGGCTGCCGGCGACGAGATCGTCGTCCCACGAGCGGTAGTTGTCGTTGACGTCCATGCCGAACAAACGGCCGTAATCGATGGCCAGCTGTGCGCTGTCGGCGGCGTTCTCACCGCCCATGATGGCATGGCCGAAATCGAGCAGGATGCCGACATTCGGCAGGCCAATTTTCTCGATGCCGAGCAGGGTGCGGGCAACGGAGCAGAAGCTCATATGAACGCGCGGTTCGCGCGGCTTGTATTCGATGACGAACTTCAGATCGGGGTTTTCGCTAGCAAGCTTGCCGACGCCATCGAGCGAATGCTGCCACAACGTGCCGTAATCGACCTGGAAGGGGTAATCCCATCCGTCCTGACCCGGCCACAGCTTGACGTAGTCGGCGCCGAAATAACGCACCTGCTCGCAGGCTTCCGTCACCAGTTCATGCGTCCGGCGGCGCACGCCCGCATCGGGGTTGGTGAAAGAGCCTTTGACGAATTCGCGGGTATAGATCTCCGGCGTGATGCCGATGACGCTGAGTTTGTTGCGGTCCAGCGCTTCCTTGACCTGCGCGTTGGAAAAGTCGCCGCCGAAGAAGGGATAGTTCAGATCCACAACCGACAAGTCCTTGACCTGGCCGGCCAGGTCGATGGCGTCGATGACGCTGCGTGGCGTGCCGTAGCCATCGGTGGCATAGCGGTCGAGATAGGTGGCGAAGTGCCAGATGCCGGCGCCGAAACGTTGTTCGCTCATAGTTTCCTCCATGCAATTGGGTGTTCATGCGCGTGGAAACGCGCTGTGGCTGAGCCGAACGCAAGGCGGTGCCGACCTCGCGTGCCTTTGGTGTTCAAGGCAGGCTGATGGTCGAACGTCGTCTGCCGCATTCCGCTTGCTCCTCCCGAACAAACATCCACGTTAAGCTCGAAAGCAAACAATCGAATAGTTTCGTTTGCTTTCGTTTGATGATTTATGTGGCATGAAGAGGATGAGCGTTCAAGCGGAATTTTTCTGAGCTGGGATGTTGAAAGCAGAGCGTGCGGCTCAGCGGCGTCTGCTCAGTCCCCATTCGCCCAGCTTTAAGCGGTTTAAGCCGCCAAAATTGACGAACGTAAAAACAGATTGACAGCAAACGAAAGAGATCGATAGCTTGTGCGCTCAGCCACTGGAGGGTGGTTTTGTTTATTGGGAGGTCTTCATGAAACTCAAGAACCGTCTTTTGATGTCTGTCGTCGCGCTCGGCTTGGCTAGTGCGCTGTCAGGCCCGGCCCTTGCCGCCGACACGATCGCCATCATTACCCCAAGCCACGACAACCCGTTCTTCAAGGCCGAAGCCGATGGCGCTGCCGCCAAGGCGAAGGAGTTGGGCTACGAGACCATGGTGCTGGTCCATGACGATGACGCCAACAAGCAGAACGAGTTGTTCGACAGTGCAATCGCTGCCGGCGTAAAGGCCATCATTCTCGACAACGCCGGTGCGGACGCTTCCGTTGCTGCGGTCCAGAAGGCCAAGGACAAGGATATTCCCTCGTTCCTGATCGATCGCGAAATCACGAACACAGGCGTAGCCGTGTCGCAGATCGTGTCCAACAACTACCAGGGCGCCCAGCTCGGTGCCGAAGAATTCGTCAAGCTGATGGGCGAAAAGGGCAACTATGCCGAACTCGTCGGCAAGGAGTCCGATACCAATGCCGGCATCCGCTCGCAGGGCTATCATGACGTCATCGACCAATATGCCGATTTGAAGTCGGTCGCCAAACAGACTGCGAACTGGTCGCAGACCGAAGCCTATACGGTGATGGAATCCATCCTCCAGGCGCATCCCGACATCAAGGGCGTAATTTCGGGCAACGACACGATGGCGATGGGCGCTTATGCAGCATTGGAAGCGGCAGGCCGCAAGGATGTTGTCGTGGTGGGCTTCGATGGCTCCAACGACGTGCGCGATTCCATCAAGAACGGCGGCATCAAGGCGACCGTGCTGCAGCCAGCCTATCAGCAGGCGCAGAATGCCGTTGAACAGGCCGATAAGTTCATCAAGACCGGCAAGACCGGTTTGGAAGAAAAGCAGTTGATGGATTGCATTCTCATCAATGCCGACAATGCTTCCAAGCTCGAGACCTTCGCGCTGAGCGAATAAGCACTACGACCGCACCCGCGCGCCATGGCGTGCGGGTGACTTCTGTTTTGAACGAAGTGCGGATCTCATGAAAATCAGAACACTCTTTGTGGCAAGCTTGCTTGCCACAGCGCCTTCCGGCTGCAAATTCGTGGAAACCGGGAACGACGCGGCAGGGACCACCGCCGTGGACCCGATTGCCCAGGTCGTGGAAACGACGTTCGATGCCAACCTCGTTCCTGCACTGCGCGAGAAGGCGGTCGATCTCGCGACATTGCGCGACGCCATCAAGAGCGGTCTGGACAAGGCCGGCGAAGGCCAGGGTGTGAAGGTTGGCGGCGCGGGCGGTGGCTGGAACTTCGCCGTCAAGGGAAGTGGAACGATCGTCGAGGAGAACCGCGCTTCGAAGGCGGCAGTTGCCGAGATCGACCTCGATGGTGATGGCACTGCCGACGCGACGCTGCAACTCGGGCCTGTTATCAAGGGCAGTGCCTTGCGCGACACGACCGGTCTGTACGACTTCACCACATTCCGCGACCAGATCGAATACGCAAAGCTAGGTCGCGCGTTGAACGACAAGGCGGTCTCCGAGCTTCCGGCGGCCGATGTCCCCTTGAAGGGCAAGCAGGTGAATTTCCTTGGCGCGATGGTCATTCGCTCCGCCGGCGAAAAGCCGCTTGTGATGCCGGTGTCGATCGAGGTCGCGCCATGAGTGACGCTCACCCTGCCGAGCCCCATCCGATCGGCTTTTTGTTTCTNNATCGAAAATCTATCCGGGCACGCAGGCGCTGAAGAACGTCGACTTCGACCTGCGCATGGGTGCGGTTAATGTCCTGGTCGGTGAAAACGGAGCTGGCAAGTCAACGCTGATGAAGATCATTGCCGGCGTCGAGCAACTCAACGGCGGGACGATCGAACGGGACGGCAAGCCCGTCACCTTCGCCGACAAGGCCGATGCGGCCAAGCACGGCGTCGGCATCGTCTTCCAGGAACTTAACCTGTTTCCGAACCTGACGGTTACCGAAAACATCTTCGTCGGCCACGAAAAAACGCGTGCCGGCATCCACATCGACAGTGCCGCGCAAACCGCCACGGCTCGTGCGCTGATGAAGCGCCTCGAGCAAGACATCGATCCGAATTCGCCGCTTGGCAACCTGCGGATCGGCCAGCAACAGATCGTCGAGATCGCCAAGGCGCTGGCCGAGAACGCCCGCATCCTGATCCTGGATGAGCCGACTTCGGCACTTTCTGCCACCGAGGTCGAGGTTCTGTTTCGGGTCATTAACGACCTGAAGAAGCAGGGCGTCGGCATTGTTTATATCTCGCACCGGCTGGAAGAGCTGATCCGCATCGGCGACTACATCACCGTGCTGCGAGACGGGGTCATCACCGGCTCACGCTCGATGCAGGGCGTCGACATTCCCTGGATTGTCGCCAACATGATCGGCAGCGCCTCCAAGGAGTTTCCCAAGACAGTCGAGCATGAACTCGGCGAAGAGATCTTCCGTGCCGAGGAGGTCTGTCTTGCAAGCCCGGCCGGCGGTTATGCCGTCGATCACATGTCGCTTTCCGTGCGCGCGGGCGAGATCGTTGGGCTTTATGGGCTGATGGGAGCAGGGCGTTCCGAACTCTTGGAATGCATCATGGCCCAGCATCCGAATTCCTCGGGCCAGCTGTTTATTGCGGGCAGGCCGGTGAAAGAAAAGAGCGTTGCGGGTCGCATCCGGCGTGGTCTCGCCCTGATCCCTGAAGACCGCAAGCGCGATGGCCTGGTGCAGATCATGTCGATCCGCGAGAATCTGACCATGTCGTCGCTCTATGATTTTACGCGCGGCTTTCACCTCAGTCTGAAGGCGGAACTCGCCAAGGCTGCCGACTATGTGAAGCGCATGGCGATCAAAATCGCCAGCCTGGAACATCCGGTTTCGAGCCTGTCGGGCGGCAATCAGCAGAAGGTCGTGATCGGCAAGGCGCTGATGACCAAGCCGCGCATTCTCCTGATGGACGAGCCCTCGCGCGGCATCGACATCGGCGCCAAGGCCGAAATCTTCCGCACCATGCGGCGCCTGGCGGCGGACGGCCTCGGCATTCTCTTCGTCACCTCCGATCTGGAAGAGGTTCTCGCGCTTTCGGATCGTATTCTCGTCATGGCAAACGGCCGGCTGACCGGACAGTTTCCGGCCGGTGCCAAGGCGTCGGACGTGATTTCGGCGGCGACGCCCAATCTCAACAGGGTTGAAGTATAATGAGCAGCATCAACGCCGCGGGTGATGTCAAAACCGTCACGAATGGGGTGAAGTCGCGCACATCCACGCTGCTGCTGCTTTTACACATGCGGACCTTTGTTGCGTTGATCCTGGTCTTTGCTTTCTTCGCAATTGCCGCACCGAACTTCCTCTCGACCGGCAACATGCTGATCATCTCCAAGCATGTGGCGCTTAACGCCCTTCTCGCGATCGGCATGACCTTTGTGATCATTGCCGGTGGCATCGATCTGTCGGTCGGCTCCATCGTCGGTCTTTGCGCGATGGTTGCCGGGTATCTCGTGCTGTTTGGGATCGATCTCAACTTCCTCGGGATCGCCTACAGCGTTCAATTCAACACGATCGAAATCTGCCTCATCGTGCTCCTGGTCGGCGTCTTCATAGGATGGATCAACGGCATGCTGATCACCAAGCTGAACGTCGCGCCGTTCATTGCGACGCTGGGCGTCCTTTATGTTGCCCGTGGTGCAGCACTTTTGTTTTCGGAGGGCCGGACGTTCCCGAACCTCGCCGGTAACCCGGAATACGGCTCGGACACGTTCCGCATTATCGGCTCCGGCACGCTGCTCGGTCTGCCGATCTCCGTCTGGATCATGGTCATAGTCGCGCTTCTGGCAGCCTATCTCGCAACCCGCACGCCGCTCGGTCGGCACATCTATGCCGTGGGCGGCAACGAGCGTGGTGCTGCCCTGTCCGGCGTGAATGTCGACCGCATCAAGCTGTTCGTCTACATGTTCTCCGGCTTCTGTGCGGCCTTTGTCGGTCTCATCATCTCGTCGCAGTTGCAGGCCAGCCACCCTGCCACTGGCGAAACGTTCGAACTCAACGCCATTGCTGCGGCAGTTCTCGGCGGCACGTCCATGTCTGGCGGACGCGGTCGCATCGGCGGCACGATCGTCGGCGCGTTCGTGATCGGCATTCTCGCCGATGGCCTGATCATGATGGGCGTTTCGTCATTCTGGCAAACGGTGATCAAGGGTCTCGTCATCATCGCCGCCGTCGTTGTCGATCAGATCCAGCAGAAGCTTCAGGCGCGTGTGGTTCTGCAGCAGAACGCCAATTGAGGTTGATGCGACGTGCCGATGCTATAAGGATCACCGGGAGTAAATCGATTAGTCTCGATTGATTGCGATAGTGCGGGTGTGGGCCGATCCAAATGGAAGCAAAAAGCGAGCATGACGCATCGGACTCGATGATCGGGCTGTTGTCCGAGCCGAGACGGCGCCGCATCCTCGAATGGCTTCAGGAGGAAGGTTCGGCCCGGGTCAGGGATCTGGCCGGTGCCTTCCACGTTTCGGAAGCCACGATTCGCCAGGATCTTGAGCGGCTGGAGAATGAAGGCTTCATCACGCGAGAACACGGCGGCGCTTATCTGAACTCCGTCGCGCCGCAGACCGGCACGATGACGCTCCACCACCAAGAGAACATGGACAAGAAGCGCCGCATCGGCGCTCTTGCCGCAGGTCTCATCAAGGACGGCGAAACGCTGATCCTTGATGCGGGTACGACGACGACCGAGATCGCCACTCGGCTGACCAGCCGCCGCGATCTGACTTTGATCACCAACGCGCTGAACATCGCCGTGATACTCGGGTCGGTTCCGAGCTTCGCGGTTCATATGCCCGGCGGCCAGTTCAAGTCGCCCACGCTGTCGCTCTCCGGCGACAAGTCGGTCGATTACTTCCGCAACATCTTTGCCGCAAAGCTCTTCCTCGCCACCGCTGGGGTCGCATTGGATGCAGGCCTGACCTATCCGAGCTTTGCGGACTTGCAGCTGAAAGAGGCCATGATCAAGGCCGCCGCGCACGTCTATCTCGTGGCCGATTCCACCAAGATCAACCGGTCGTCCTTCACGCGTTTGGGATCGCTCGATGTGATCCACTCTTTCATCACCGATGACGGCATATCTGACCGCGATGCGCGGGAATTTGAAAAGCGCGGGATCGAAGTGCTGATCGCCAAGTAGATCGCTCGGTTTCGCGACTTTTTGCTTCGCTCCTATGGAGGGTTGCAGTCCGTACCCGTTTAGCCATACAGTCGATCTGTTCTCAGGGCGGGGTGTAACTCCCCACCGGCGGTATCGGGCTTGTCCCGGAGCCCGCGAGCGCTTCCCGGTTGGGAAGGTCAGCAGATCCGGTGCGATGCCGGAGCCGACGGTTATAGTCCGGATGGAAGAGAGCAAACCCGCGGTGACCGCAACAAGGTCACTCGTGGTGCTTGTTCGCCCAAGGGAAAGTTTTGTCGGCGCGAGCCGATGCAACAGCCTTCACCGGCTTAACCCTTGAAAGACTTGACCATGCCTATCTCCAAAATCGAAGATGCAGTGATAGCCATCGCGCGCGGCGAGATGGTTATCGTTGTGGATGACGAGGATCGCGAAAACGAAGGCGATCTGATTTTCGCGTCCGAAGATGCAACACCCGACAAGATCGCGTTCATGATGAACAAGGCCCGCGGCCTGATCTGCGTCGCAATGGACGGCGCACGTCTCGACGAGCTCGATCTTCCCCTTATGGTGCCCAACAACACCGAATCCATGAAGACGGCCTTCACCGTGTCGGTGGACTACATTCCCGGGACGTCCACTGGCATCTCGGCGGCGGACCGGGCGGCGACCGTGAAGGCGCTTGTCGATCCGGCCGCGCGGCCTGAAGAGTTCGCTCGGCCCGGCCATATCTTCCCGCTCCGGGCAAACCCGCAGGGTGTGCTTGGCCGGACCGGACACACCGAAGCCGCCGTCGACCTTTGCCGCATGGCAGGTAAGCTTCCGTCGGGCGTCATCTGCGAGGTTTCCAATGATGACGGCACGATGTCCCGGCTGACGGATCTCGAACTGTTTGGCGAGCAGCATGGATTGCTCGTCGTCACGATCAAGGATCTGGTTGAATATCGGCTTGGACTGGACGACGCGAAGCGTTCTGCGGCCTAAGCAAATCGCATGCCTGCACTTGCGCGCCGTTATAGAATGGCGCGCAAGTCTCTCGGAGAGCTGGAGACCGACCATGGGTGGGCCGCTCAGCGTGACCAGTGCGGTCTATCGCTTCATCAAGCCCCATTGGACCGGCTTCCATCGAGAAGCTCAGGCGACAATTCGCAGTGCGCCCCTCGCCTAGGTGACAAAAAAGTATCAGTCGGAGTTTGCTGCTGTAGTGGAGCGGCGAGGTAGTCTCATTGTAACGTTCCCATGACGTTGAGTGGCGAGGAGGCCGCTTAGACGTTGGGTCCGACGAGGCCCGAGGGAGGATCGTTCAGCCATGCAGCCCGACCTGGAACTGGTCCACATCCGCAAAGGCGAATCCTTCGCCGCCTGGATGCATGGCTACCCGTTCCGCACCGTGCGCTGGCATTATCATCCAGAATACGAAATCCATCTCGTCGTTGAAACGGCCGGCAAGTTCTATGTCGGCGATCACATCGGCGATTTTTCGCGCGGACAGCTGGTCATGACGGGGCCGAACCTGCCGCAGAACTGGATCAGCGAAATTGCACCGGGTGAGATCGTCCCGCTGCGTTCGATGGTGATCCAGTTTCCCGAAGCCTTTGTCGACGACGCCGGCGACATGATGCCAGAGGTAGCGGCTATTCGCCCTCTGCTCAATCGCAGCCGACGCGGTCTGCTGTTCGACGATGCCACCAGCCGCACCGTTGCACCCTTGATGCGCAGCCTGATCGAAGCGCGGGGCATGCGCCGCCTATCGCTGTTTTGGGAAATTCTTGACGTTTTGGCCTGCGCGCCGCAACCGGAAGTGCTTGCCAGCCTGAGCTATGAGCTCAACGTCGACAGAAACGCGCGCTGCGGCATCAATCAAGCCATTGCCTATCTGCGTGAGAACCTAGTCCGGTCGGTGGACGAGGGGGAGTTGGCCGAGGTTGTCGGGCTGACTTCCAGCACCTTTTCGCGGGCGTTCAAAAAGCACACTGGCACGACGCTGGTGCGATACAAGAACCAGCTTCGCGTCGATCTTGCCTGCCAGATGCTGTTGACCGAACCGGACACGAAGGTGGCCGAGATCTGCTTCGAGGTCGGCTTTTCCAACCTGTCGAACTTCAATCGCCAGTTCCTGGCCTTGAAGGGCATGTCACCCTCGCAGTTCCGCGAAACCTTTGCAGCGAACCAGACCCATCTGGCCGGCGAATTGCCGCCGATGGGAAGCCGCGTGATCACCAAGAATCTGGGCGATGATCGTCGACCGAGAACGGGCAATACTGCCCATTAGAACCACCTAGGGAGGACTGACTATGAAGAAGACACTTTTGGCGTTTTCCGTCGCCGCTTTGGCACTCAGCGCTGCGGTTCCGGCCATGGCACAGGAAAAGAAGCTCAAGATCGGCATGACCTTTCAGGAGCTGAACAATCCGTATTTCGTGTCCATGCAGGAAGCCCTGAACGAGGCGGCCAAGGCAATCGGTGCGGAGGTCATCGTGACTGATGCCGGTCATGACGTCGCCAAGCAGATTTCGGACGTCGAAGACATGCTGCAGCAGGGTATCGACATCCTGCTGCTCAATCCGACCGACAGCGCCGGCATCGAATCCGCCGTGACGATGGCCAAGGATAAGAACGTGATCGTGGTTGCGGTCGACGCCAACGCAAGCGGTCCGGTGGACACGTTTGTGGGTTCGAAGAACCGCGACGCCGGCTACCAGTCCTGCAAGTACATGGCTGAGAAGCTCGGCGGCAAAGGCGAGGTTGCGATCCTCGACGGCATCCCCGTTGTGCCGATCCTCGAACGGGTTGAAGGCTGCAAGGCCGCACTGGGTGAAAACCCAGACATCAAGCTCGTGACCACACAGAATGGCCGTCAGGATCGTTCGGTCGCACTCGGCGTGGTCGAGAACATGATCCAGTCCTATCCGAATCTCGCCGGCATCTTCTCCGTCAACGACGGCGGCGCGATGGGTGCGCTGGCGGCCATCGAAGGCTCGGGCAAGGACATCAAGCTGACCTCGGTAGACGGTGCGCCGGAAGCTGTGGAAGCCATTACCAAGGGCGGCGCCTTCATCGAAACCACCGCGCAGTTCCCGCGTGACCAGGTTCGCGTCGGCTTGGCTTTGGCACTGGCTCACAAGTGGGGCGCTCGCGTTGTTCCGGCCGCCGTGCCGATCGATGTGCGTGTCGTCGACAGCGCGAATGCCAAGGACTTCAGCTGGTAAGCAGGTCTCCGGCCGTCCCTGCCCAATACAGGCAGGGACGGTTCTTGTTCTGAACTGAGGGAGGTGTGGACATGCTGCGTCTGGAGGGGATCAGGAAGCGTTTCGGACCCGTTGAGGTTCTGCGCGGCGTCGATCTTGAAGTCAAAGCCGGCGAGATCCACGCCCTTCTCGGCGAAAACGGCGCTGGCAAGTCCACGCTGATGAAGATCCTGTGCGGGATCCTGACACCGACGGCCGGGACGATCCGGATCAATGGCGAAGAACACCACTTTGCCGACTACGATCAGGCCATCGCCGCCGGCATCGGCATCGTGTTTCAGGAATTTAGCCTGATCCCCTATTTGACGCCGGTCGAGAACATGTTTCTTGCGCGCGAGATGACCACGAAGCTCGGCTTTCTGGATCGCGCTGCCATGCGCAAGCGTGCTCAGGAAATCCTGAAGCAGCTGGACGTGGACCTGCCGCTGGACGTGCCGGTACGCAGGTTGTCGGTTGCCGAGCAGCAGTTCGTTGAAATTGCCAAGGCGCTGTCGCTCAACGCCCGCATCCTCGTTCTGGATGAGCCTACCGCGACACTGACGCCGTCCGAGGTCGAGCATCTCTTCAAGGTCATGCGTGAGCTACGCAAGCAGGGCGTCGCCATCATCTTCATCTCGCACCATCTCGAAGAAATCTTCGAGATTTGCGACCGCATCACCGTTTTGCGCGATGGCGAGTTCGTCGGCGACAGCGACGTGGCTAATATCGACAACGACCGTCTGGTCGAGATGATGGTCGGGCGGCGCATCGAAAACAGTTTTCCGCCTAAGCCTGCCTTGCTGCCGCAGGCCAAGATCCTGCTCGAATGCGAAGAAGTCCAGCTTCGGCGTGGCGGCCCGGTTTCTTCCTTCCAACTGCGTGAAGGCGAGATCCTTGGCTTTGCCGGGCTGGTTGGTTCCGGCCGGACCGAAACAGCCCTGGCTATGCTTGGCGCCTACCCCGCCATCCGCCGCAAGGTCAAGGTCGACGGCGTCGAGACGCGGTTCCGCGAACCGGCGGATGGTCTTGCCCACGGTATCGGCCTCCTGCCTGAGAACCGGAAGGAAGAGGGGCTGATCACCAGCTTCCCGATCCTGCAGAACATCTCGATCAACAACTACGCCAAATATCGAAAAAACATGTGGTTCATCGATATGCAGAAGGAGCTCGCTTCTTCCGAAGCGGCGATGAAGTCCGTGCGCGTCAAGGCGCCAAACAGCCATACGCGCGTCGACAACCTATCCGGCGGCAACCAGCAGAAGGTGGTTATCGCCCGCTGGCTGAACCACAGCATGAAGGTACTGATCTTCGACGAGCCGACGCGGGGCATCGACGTCGGTGCCAAGTCCGAAATCTACCAGCTCATGCGGGATTTCACCGCCAAGGGCCACGCCATCATCATGATCTCATCCGAACTGCCGGAAGTGATCGGCATGTCCGACCGGGTTTGCGTGTTCCGCTCCGGCGGGATCGTCGCGACGGTGGAAGGCGATGCCATCACTTCCGAGGGGATCATGACCCACGCTACGACGGGGAAAGCAAGAAATGTCGCCTGAAACCACAGTCGCTTCACCCGCAAACCCTTCTCGCTCGGTGGGGTCGGTGTTCCGAAAGCTCTTCGCCTCGCCGCTGGCCCTGCCGCTGATCGGCCTCATCGTGGTGTCGGTCCTGATGGGATTGGCCAGCGATAACTTCTTCAGCGTGTCCAACCTCCTCAACGTGCTGCGGCAGGTTTCGGTGGTGGCGATCCTCGCGGTCGGCATGAGTTTCGTCATCCTGACCGGCGGCATCGACCTGTCGGTCGGCGCGGTCATGGCACTGGCCGGAACGATCGCGGCCGGGCTTATGGTCAAGATGGGCATGCCGGCCGGCGTCGGCCTTCTGGCGGGCCTGCTGGTTGGGCTCGGGCTTGGCTTCTTCAACGGCGTCCTTGTGGCGTGGGGGAGAATGCCTGCCATCATCGTGACGCTGGCGACGATGGGCATCGCGCGCGGTCTCGGCCTGATCTATTCCGGCGGCTATCCGATTTCCGGCCTGCCATCCTGGATTTCCTGGTTTGGCGTGGGGCGCGTCGGCATCATTCCGGTGCCGGTCATCGCCATGGCGCTGATCTATGTCATTGCCTGGGTGCTGCTGCATCGTACGCCCTTTGGCCGGCATGTTTATGCCATCGGCGGTAACGAAGTTGCGGCCAAGCTGTCCGGTGTGAAGACTGAACGCGTGAAGCTGGCAGTTTACGTCATCTCCGGCCTGACCGCCGCCCTTGCCGCGCTGATCCTGACGGGCCGTCTGATGTCGGGTCAGCCGAATGCCGGCGTCGGTTTCGAGCTCGATGCGATTGCGGCGGTGGTTCTGGGTGGAACAGCGATCGCAGGCGGCCGTGGCCTGATCTTCGGCACGCTAATCGGCGCGGTCTTGCTCGGCATATTGAACAACGGCCTGAACCTGATGGGCATCAACCCGTATCTACAGGACGTCATCAAGGGCTTCATCATCCTGCTCGCCATCTACATCGGACGCGAGTGGCGCTGAGGGTCGCGACCCCCAGCGATCACGTATGAACAACGAGGGCGCAATGCTGCTCTCGCATGATTTTTCAAACATCGACTTTGGAGACCAAGAATGTCGGAATCCCTGAACGGCAAGATCGCCGTCATCACTGGCGCTGCCTCGGGTATCGGGCTTGCCACCACTGAAATGCTGCTGCGCAATGGCACGACCGTGGTGATGGTGGACTTCAATGAAGCGGCCTTGAAGGAACTGACCGCCAAGCTCGGCGAAAGGGCGATCGCGCAGGTGACCAACCTGATCGACCCGGAAAGCTGCGCGGCGATGGTGCCGGAGATCCTTCAGAAGGTCGATCATATCGACATCCTGTATTGCAATGCCGGCACTTATATCGGCGGCGATCTCACCGAAACCGACGCGGCTTCCATCGACCGAATGCTGAACCTCAACGTCAACGCCGTGATGAAGAACGTGCATGCGGTGGTTCCGCATATGAGCGAGCGCGGCACGGGCGACATCGTGGTCACCTGCTCGATTGCAGGCCATTTCCCGACATTTTGGGAGCCCGTTTATGCCAGCTCGAAGTGGGCGATCACCTGCTTCGTGCAGACCATGCGCCGTCAGATGATCCCGCATGGGGTCCGTGTCGCCCAGGTTTCACCGGGTCCGGTTGTGTCCGCTCTGCTGGCCGATTGGCCGGAAGAAAACCTGCGCAAAGCCAAGGAATCCGGCAGCTTGATCGATCCGAGCGAAGTGGCGGATGCGCTGGAATTCATGCTCACCCGCAAGCGCACGGTCACCATCCGCGACATGCTGGTGCTGCCCACCAACTTCGACCGGGTTTAAGGTCGAACAACATGGCTGTTGCTCCCGTCAATGAGGCAAGCAACAGCCTGGCCATGCAAGATGTGCGCGATTGGAGAACACCATGATGAATGAGGTCAGTGACCTGTCGCGCACCTTTATCGGCATCGATGTCGGCACGGGTAGCGCCCGCGCTGGCGTGTTTAATCGGCAGGGCGATCTTCTCGCCACTGCCAAGCATTCGATCGCCATGCACCGTGAGGACGGCGGCATTTACGAACAGTCCAGCGCGCAAATCTGGCAGGCTGTGTGTTCATCTGTCCGCGATGCGGTGGCAGAAGCCGGCGTTGCTCCGGCCTCTGTTAGTGGCATCGGGTTCGATGCCACCTGCTCTTTGGTGGTGCTTGGTACTAATGGCGTGAGCCTTCCTGTCGGGGCCCCTGATCACCCCGAGCGCGACATCATCGTCTGGATGGATCATCGCGCGCTTGAGCAGGCTTCGCGCATCAACGCGCTTGGCCATGACGTGCTGCGCTATGTCGGCGGTCGCATCTCGCCCGAAATGCAGACGCCGAAGCTGCTGTGGTTGAAGGAACATCGCCCAGATATCTACGCCCAAGCAGAGCACTTCTTTGATCTCACCGATTTCCTGACCTGGAAGGCCACCGGCGCGCTCGATCGCTCGTCCTGCACGGTGACCTGCAAATGGACTTATCTCGCGCACGAAAAGCGCTGGGATGCGTCTTACTTCCACGAGATCGGCCTTGGTGATCTGGCCGACGAGGATTCTCGTCGCATTGGCCAAAGTGTCGTTGAGCCGGGATCGCGGCTCGGCAACGGCTTGTCGCCGGAAGCAGCAGCGGACATGGGGCTTCAGCCCGGCACGGCCGTTGCTGCCGGTCTGATCGACGCTCATGCCGGTGGGTTGGGAACAGTGTTCGCCGGTGGTGGGGCAGGGGATCCAACGCGCTGCCTAGGCTATGTGTTCGGCACCTCCTCCTGCACGATGACGACGACGGCCGAGCCTGCCTTCGTGCCGGGTGTCTGGGGGCCGTATTTCTCTGCCATGGTGCCTGGCATGTGGCTCAACGAGGGCGGTCAGTCGGCAGCCGGAGCCGCGATCGATCAGTTGATCAAGCATCATCCGGCGAGAGCGGAAGCGGAAAGATCGGCTTCGGCAGAAGGCAAATCGCTGCCGCATTGGCTGGCCGATAAGGCGCTGGAACTGGCCGGAACTGCCTCGCAGGCCGTGCGTCTTGCCGATGATCTGCATGTCGTACCGGAGTTCCTCGGCAACCGCGCGCCCTTTGCCGATCCTTATGCCCGCGCGGTGATCGTCGGGCTGGGCATGGAGGAAGGCATCGACAGCCTCGTCGCCCTCTACGTCGCCGGCCTTTGCGGCCTGGGTTGCGGACTGCGCCAGATCGCGGAAACGCAGGCAAATCATGGCGCGCCGGTTGCAACGATCAGCATTTCCGGCGGCGCGGGCGCGCATCCTCTTGCGTGGCAGATATTGGCCGATGCAACCGGACTGCCGGTTGAGGTCACCGCTTGCCCCGAGCCTGTTCTGCTCGGCTCCGCCATCCTCGGCGCGGTTGCCGCAGGCGCGTACCCCGATATTCGAACTGCCATGCCGGCCATGTCCCACGTCGCCACGCGCTGCACGGCTGATGATCAGGCGATCACGGCGCGTCACGCGTTGCGCTACGAGGCGTTCCTGAAGCTTCAGGACACAACGCGCGACATTCGCCGCCGCGAGCAAGCGGCGCTTCACCCGTCAACCTGACGGTTCAACGACATCAACGCGGATCACCATCAGCTTGATGACCGCGACTAAGGACTTCTGGAGAACAAGCATGGACTTCGCAGGAAAATCGGTCCTCATCACCGGCGCAGGCAAAGGTATCGGACGCGCCTGTGCGCGGTTGATGGCCGCGCGGGGCGCCGAAGTCATCGCGCTCAGCCGCACGCAAGCCGATCTGGATGGTCTGCGCGAGGAACTCGGCGCCCGCACGATCCGCGTTGATCTACAGGACCCGGTTGCGACACGCGCGGCCGTTGCGGAAGCCGGAACCTGCGACTTCCTCATCAACTCCGCCGGCATCAATGTGCTGGAAAGCGTGCTGGATATGACGGACGAGGGCTATGAGGCTGTGCTCGGTATCAACCTGCGCGCCGCGCTAATTACCTGCCAGGAATTCGCCAAGAGCCGCATTGCCGCCGGCGGTGGCGGCGCCATCGTCAACATCACCTCGATTGCTGGCCATCGCGGCTTCCAGAACCACCTGTGCTACGCGGCCTCCAAAGCCGGCTTGGAAGGCGCATCGCGCGTTTTGGCCAAGGAGCTCGGCCCCCATAACATCCGCGTTAATTGCGTGGCGCCCACCATCACCCTGACTGAGCTTGCCGTGGAAGCCTGGTCCGATCCCGTCAAGAGTGAGCCGATGATGGTGCGCCATCCGTTCAACCGCTTCGCGGAAGCCGACGAAGTGGCCCGCAGCATCGCCATGCTCTTGTCTGATGATGCCGGCATGGTGTCGGGCGCAGTCTTGTCCGTGGACGGCGGATTCCTCGCTGTCTGACTTCCGGAGGCGACCCGCCGCGAACGCTGTTTAGGCTGTTTGCGGCGCAATGATCTCGAGTTCATGAACCATTGCGTCGCGCATCATGAACTTCTGAGCCTTGCCGGTAACAGTGGTTGGCAGCTCGTTTTTGAATCGCACGTAGCGAGGCACCTTGTAATGGGCGATCTGCTCCTTGCAGAAGGCCCTGATCTCGTCTTCGCTCACGTCCTCACCGGCCTTCGGCACGATCCAGGCGCATAGTTCCTCGCCATAACGGGGATCCGGCACGCCGAAAACCTGCACTTCCCGAACCTTGGGATGGCGGTAAAGGAATTCCTCGATTTCGCGCGGATAGATGTTTTCACCTCCGCGGATCACAAGGTCCTTCACCCGTCCGACGATGTTGCAGTAGCCCTCATCGTCGATGACGGCGAGATCGCCGGTGTGCATCCAGCCTTCTGCATCGATTGCCTCAGACGTACGGGCCGAATCGTCCCAATAGCCCTGCATTACGGAATACCCGCGCGTGCACAGCTCACCGCGCTCGCCCGGCTTCAGCGTCTCGCCGTCGTCGCCCACAATCTTGACCTCGACATGAGGATGCACGCGACCGACTGTGGTGACGCGGCGCTCCAGCGGTACATCGATGGCGCTTTGGAACGACACCGGGCTGGTTTCGGTCATGCCATAGGCGATCGTAACTTCGCTCATGTTCATTTCCGAAACCACACGCTTCATGATCTCGATGGGGCAAGGCGCCCCTGCCATGATGCCCGTGCGCAAGGTCGAAACATCGAACCTTCCGAAGTCAGGATGATCGAGCATGGCGACGAACATGGTCGGTACGCCATACAGCGCCGTGCATTCCTCCTGTTGCACTGCTGCCAAAGAGGCTGCCGGATCGAAGCCCTCGCCGGGGAAAACCATGGTCGCGCCCTTGGTGACGCAGCCGATCGAGCCCATGACCATGCCGAAGCAGTGGTAGAAGGGCACGGGGATGCACAGGCGATCTTCAGCCGTCAGCTCCATCGCAGCCGTGACGAAGTGGCCGTTGTTGACGATGTTGACGTGCGTGAGGGTCGCGCCCTTCGGTGCTCCGGTCGTGCCGCTGGTGAACTGGATGTTGATCGGGTCGTCTTGCTTCAGTTTCGCGCTGAACGCGTCGAGTTCAGCCTTCGAGACATGCTGCCCGTCCTCGCTCACTTCTGTGAAGCTCAGCATGCCTCGTCGTGACCCTTCGCCCATGTGGATCACGAATTTTAGATCTGGCAGGCGAGCCGAGTTCAAGTGGCCGGAGGTTGCGGATGCGATCTCCGGCGCAAGCGTAGCGAGCATCTGCAGGTAATCAGAAGACTTGAAGCTTTCAGCCGTCACCAGCGCCTTACAGCCGACCTTGGTGAGCGCGTATTCAAGCTCGGCCGTACGATAGGCCGGATTGATGTTGACCAGGATGAGGCCAATACGCGCGGTGGCATATTGCGTGACCAGCCATTCCCATCGATTGGGCGACCAGATGCCGACACGGTCGCCTTTAACGAGGCCAAGTCTGTGAAGCCCGCCGGCAAAGGCATCGACGGCCTGTCCAAGCTCGTACCAGGTAAAGCGGTGCCATTGCTGCACAAAGATCGCCGCTTCCCGCTCGCCTTCCCTTGCCACTGTCGCTGCGAGAAGATCCGGCAGCGTATGGGGAAGGAGCGGCTGTGTCGTATCGCCCACAACATGGGCCAAACCAGCAACCGGCAGACGGTTTGCGGACGTCAGGTCTTGATGGTGCATCACCACTGTTCTCCTCCGGTAATTCCCGCATCCAGCCGCCGATCGTGGGCGACGGCTGGTCTGCTTCGGAGGTTAGAGGATGTAGTGGTGCGATGCCAGCCTGGTGCCGGATCGTTTCCGGTTAGCCTAAGCAGTACCTCCTAGAACCTTTGAAAGCGGTTCCGCTCCGCAGCTAGAGCACTCACCATTTCAGGGCGATGCTGCCCAGAACGGTACGACCCTCACCATAGAAGCAGCCGAAGTTACAGCTTGCGACATAGTCATCATCAGCAATGTTGTTGACGTTGAGCGAGGCTTTGAAATTGTCTCGCTCATAGCGAATCGCGGCATCGAACAAAGTTGCCGAGGGCAGATGGATCAGGTTGCTATCATTGCCATAGCGCTCACCGAGGTAGCGAACACCCGCGCCAACGGACACACCTTCGAGCCATGCGAAACTGGGCGAGAAGATTTGCGGCTGGAGGGTATAGTTCACCCAAAGCGATGCCGAATGCTCGGGCACATTGGCAGGTTGGTTGCCGGTCGTCGTTGCGGTCACAATCCCATTGCGCAGCGTGTCGGTACCCTCAAGGATTTCGGCGTCGGTGTAGGTATAGGCGGCGATGAGATCCAGCCCTGCTGCAAGGCTCGCCGTTCCTTCCAGTTCGAAGCCTTGGCTACGAACTTCGCCGGTTTGCGAGCGCACATTCGTCAGAAGTCCATTCACCGTCTCGGCCTGTGTGGCGACGACATTGGTCCGCGTCAGGCTGTAGAGGCTTGCGGTTACGAAGCTGTCCCAACCCTCAGGCTGGAACTTCAAACCACCTTCGATCTGCTCGCCTTCTGTCGGCTTGTAGAGGTCGCCTGCCGTGGTAGTGCCAATGATTGGGTCGAACGAAGTCGAATAGCTGATGTAAGGCGCAAGACCATTATCGAAGAGATAGACGGTTCCGACACGCCAAGTCGTTGCGGTATCCTTAGGCTGTGAGCCGGTCAGCGTATCCTCAAGTTTGGACCAGTCCTGGCGGATGCCAAGCGTGGTCACAAGCCGGTCGAACTTGATCTGATCTGATGCATACAGGCCCGTCTGGTTGAGACGAAGGTCCTTGACCGTAGTTTTCGTCGGATCAACGAAGACCGGCGAACCGTGGACCGGGTTATAGGCGTCGATCGGTGTCTGTCCCGTCGTGAAGTTCGACGACCGGTTCTGCTCATGCCGGCGATGGTCGAGGCCAACGAGAAGGGTGTGTTGCAGCGCCCCTGTATCGAATTTCGATTCCAGCTGGTTGTCGATCCCGAAGGATGTCTGCGTTTCGGCTTGGACGGATGCGCCGCGCAGGACAGACCGCTGGTTCGCCGCAAATCCAGAGTAGTATAGGTTCTGGTAGTCGATATCAGTGTAAAGGAGCTGAGCGTTCTGGCGAACCTCCACCTGCTCGTTGAACCGGTGCCTGAATTCATAACCCACGGTCGCTGTGAGGAATTCAGACTGATCGAAATCCTTCTCTCCGAGGTAGCGGGAAGCGGGGATCTCACCATTCGGATTGAAGTCGAGGGTGCCAGCCTGCGGCAGACCAAAGGGGGAATTCGCTTTGTCGTACTGAAGCGACGACAGGACGGTCAGCGAGGTGTCGGCATCCGGCTCGAAGATGATCGTGGGGGCGATATAAAGGCGGTTGTCTTCGACATCGTCCTGTTGCGTATCTGCAAGACGCCCCACACCTGTGAGACGATAAGAGACAGCTTCGTTGGCTGAGACGCCTCCAAGATCGACTTTGCCGACGTAGCGGTTGTCGGATCCAAGCTCAACCACCGCTTCGCGGAAGGTCGTGCCCGTAGGGCGCTTTTGGATCAGGTTGACGATGCCGCCAGGCACGGCCTGACCGTAAAGCACGGATGCCGGGCCCTTCACGACCTCGATCCGCTCTTGTCCATAGGTCTCGGGGGAAAGGGCACCGAAATCGCGCACAAAGCGGAAATTGTTGAGGTAGATATTATCTTTGGCGTCGAAGCCGCGGATGATGGGTGCAAAAAAGCGGGAGTCGTTGCCGAACGGCTGAGTGACAACGCCAGCCGTATAGTTCAACGCTTCTCCGAGGTTCTGAACACCTCGATCTTCAAGCTGCTCCGTCGTGACTACTGATATCGACTGCGGAATTTCGATAAGAGGCGTGTCAGTCTTGGAGCCGCTTGTTGTGTCGCGTGCAACGTAACCGGTTACAGGCCCCGTTCCCGATCCATCGCCGCCAGTCACCACAACCGTATCGAGAGTCACCGTTTGTGCCATTGCGAACCCTGGCAGCGCGATGATGGCACAGGACAGGCTGAGAAGGCGATAATGCGGGAGCAGGCGATGCGGCATGAGAAAGTTCCTTAATGACGCCAGCCTCGCTAACAGAATTGATGAGCTACACAATCATGTTTTAGCTTAAGCTGAGACATACCTGACGAGTGTGATGTTCTTGCACATGCACGGCATTCGGCAGGAGGTCGATGTCATCGGCTTCGTACCGGCTAACTGGGCCTTTAGCCTGAAGCGGCAGTGGGCCTTGCCCTCGGTCTTGATCTCCTGGCGAGCTACACCTATAGCGGCGACGAGATTGCGCAGGGCACCTGATGCTGACAACGACCTTAGGCAAGCAGCCGGTCCGCTTTACAGAGTATCCGAGATCGCTTTTGCTAGAGATCTTAACGGTGCAGAGCCTGGCATGGGTCAGCGCTGGTCGTTGTTACCGCGGCTCGCGCCTCAGCGAAAACAACACATGGTAGCGGGACGGGCAGCTTCGATCGGAGTCGCCAGCGAGCATGCACTGTTTACGCTGGCAGGGGTCTCGTTCCGGGTTCCGGGACGCACCATCATCGAAGGTCTCGATCTGCGTCTCGAATCGGGCCACATCCACGGCCTGATCGGACCCAACGGCTCCGGCAAATCGACGCTGGTGAAGATGCTGGCGCGACAGGAAGTGCCTGCTGATGGAAGCATTCACTTCCGCGGCGAGGATCTCCGGCAAGAGGGCGACCGTGCCTTCGCCCGCCGGCTTGCCTATCTGCCGCAGTTCATGCCGAGCACCGATGGCATGAATGTCGAAGAGTTCGTTTCGCTCGGACGCTTTCCCTGGCACGGCACTTTCGGGCGCTTCACGGTTGAAGACCGCGCCAAGGTCGAGGAGGCGATAGAGCAGACCGGCGTCACGGCATTCCGCTTGCGCCTGGTCGATACTCTTTCCGGCGGTGAGCGTCAGCGGGTTTGGCTGGCTCTGCTTCTCGCACAGGATACGGAATGCCTCGTGCTGGATGAGCCGACATCGGCCCTCGACATCTCGCATCAAACTGAAATGCTTGATCTTGTGCGCACCCTTGCCAAGAAGCGCGGCCTGAGCGTCGTTGTCGTTCTGCATGATATCAACATGGCAGCCCGCATCTGCGACAGGCTGGTGGCGATGGGCGCCGGCCGTGTTGTCGCCGATGGCACCCCGGCCGAGATCATGCGCCCGGATGTTCTTCAGCAGATTTACGGAATTTCCATGGGCCTCTTCCCCCATCCAGACAGCGGCATTCCTGTCGCCTATGTCCGGTGAGGACGCGAAGAGATATCCTTGCGCTATGTGCCGGCAGTCTTACGCTGCCTTTCGCGTCCGCTCGGGCTGACACCGGTCGCATTGCCATTGTTGACTGGGCTTTGCTCGAAACGGCATTGGCGCTCGGCCTCAAGCCCCTGGCGGCCGTCGAGCTGGTGTTGTTCAAAAAGATCGTCGCCGAACCGCCTCTGCCTGACGGCATCATCGATCTCGGCTTGCGCGGCGCAATCAATTTTGAGCTTCTCGCGACCCTGCAGCCATCCCTCATCTATGGCTCGAACTACTCGGCCTGGGCCAACGATACGTTAAGGCGCATGGCGCCTGTGCGCGAGTTCAGCATCTACGGANNGTTCAGCATCTACCTGCGGGGACAGGCGCCCTACGAGAAGGCCGTCGCCGCAATGCGCGGCATGGCTCAGGATCAGGATCTGCAGGTAACGGCGGAAAGCTATATCGCTGGAACGGACAGCTACCTTGCCTCCGTGGGCGAACGGCTTGCGCGTAAGCGGGAACGTCCGATCCTGATCATCAATCTGGGCGACGCCAGGCATTTCCGCGCCTTTGGCATCGACTCCATGTTCGGTGATGTGGCCGCTCGCCTGGGGTTTGCCAACTCCTGGGCCACGAAAACGGCCTACAGCGCAACCGCTCCGGTCGGCTTGGAGCGCCTTGCAGATCATCCCGACGCTACGATCGCCGTGGTCGGGCCCGTCCCTCCCGAAGCGGCGCGCGGTCTGCCGCAAAGTGCGCTCTGGCAGGCCATGCCGGCGGTGCGCGAAGGCCGTACAGTCTGGCTCCCGAACATCAATCCTTTCGGCGGCTTACCGGCAGCAAGGCGCTTCGCGCGCCTTCTCGCCGAAGGCCTGGAGGGCGCGGCATGAGTCTCGAGAGGCTGCGGCCGACGAGCGCTGCAATGCCGGCGACCCTCCTTCTTGCCGCACTGGGCTTACTGGCCGCCTTGTTGTTCGGCTGGCAAATTGTGCACGACTGGCCGTCACCTAGCGACCAGTTGGCTGAGATCATCCTGCATTACTCGACGCTGCCACGCGGCACAGTTGCTCTTCTGGCCGGTGCGGCACTAGGTCTGGCCGGGGCGCTGATGCAGCGTGTCTTGCGCAATCCGATCGCCGATCCGTCCACGCTAGGCGTCGTGTCGGGCGCTCAACTCGCGATGAGTGCCGCGCTTCTTTATGCACCGGGGCTGATGGCTGTTGCTCGCGAAGGCGTCGCCTTTGTTGGCGGCGCGGTTGCGCTGTTTCTGGTGGTTGCCCTGTCCTGGCGCCGCGCGCTCGATCCGATCACCGTGGTGCTCAGCGGGATGCTCATTTCGCTGATCGCCGCCGCGTTTTCGTCAACGCTGATCTTGGCCAACGGCGAATACATGATGTCGATGTTTATCTGGGGCGGCGGCTCGCTTGAACAGCAAAGCTGGGCGCCGACCACCTCGCTAGCGATCCGCCTCACACTTGCCGTCTTCNNGCCGCGCTGCTGATACGCCCTCTGGAGCTATTGGCGCTGGATGACGCCAATGCGCGTGCCCTTGGTCTCGGCGTCACAGGAACTCGGCTAGCGGTGCTGACGCTTTCGGTGTTTCTGGCAGCTTCGGTGACGGCCGAAGTCGGTGTTATCGGCTTTATCGGTTTGGCGGCGCCGAACCTCGCTCGGATGGCGGGCGCGCGAAGCCTGCGACAGATCCTCGTCGTATCCCCCATCGCAGGCGCCTTGATCCTGCTTCTGACCGATGGTTTGGTGCGGCTCATATCGCTCGGTATCAGCGAAACAGTGCCGACCGGTGCCGCGACCGCGCTTCTCGGCGGTCCCCTTCTTCTCTGGCTTCTGCCGCGCTTGGGCGGCTCGCTGCGGGCGACGCAACAGAGCGTTGCTTTGGCCACCAGAGTGGCATCCTGGCGCCTCGTGCTTCCCGGATTGTTGCTGTTGGTGCTTGGTATTTGCGCGCTGTTTATCGGTAAGAACGGCGAGGGCTGGGCGATTGCAACAGGACAACTGTTCGATCTCGTTGCTCCCTGGCGCGCCCCGCGCTTCATCGCGGCCGCTTCTGCCGGTGCCATGCTGGCGGCAACCGGCGTGTTGATGCAGCGTGTGACCGGCAATGCGATGGCGAGCCCGGAAGTGCTGGGCATTTCATCGGGCGCGGGCGTCGGGTTCGCTGCTGTGCTTGTGTTCTGGCCTGCTGCATCGCGCGTTGCAGAGCTTGGTGGCGCTGCAGCCGGCTCGGTCATCGCTATCCTGCTTGTTATCGCTATATCAGCGCGTCATCGCTTCGCAGCTGAACGCCTTCTTCTGTCAGGCATTGCTGTTGGCTCCCTGGCCGGTGCCCTCGTCACGGTCGTGATGGCGCGGGCAGGGCCGGAATCGATGCGGCTGCTGAACTGGCTAAGCGGCTCGACCTCGCGCGTGGCCCCTGAAGACGCGATGATGGCACTAGCCACTGCCGTGTTGTTCATCGCACCCTTGCCGCTGCTGGCGCGTTGGCTGCAGGTTCTGCCGCTTGGTCTGCCGTTTGCTCAGTCGGTTGGGCTCAAGCGTAGCCTTGCGGCAAGCATTCTGGTGCTCATCGCCGCCCTTCTTTCCGCAGCCTCGACGCTGTTCGTCGGCCCGCTCTCCTTTGTAGGCTTGATGGCGCCCCATATGGCACGCCTCGCCGGCTTTGCCCGCCCCATCCCACAACTCACAGGCGCCGTCCTGATCGGTGCGACCTTGATGGTGCTGGCCGACTGGATGGCACGCACGCTTGCCTTCCCCTACCAACTCCCGATCGGCCTCGTAGCTGCCATGGTTGGCGGTCCCTACCTCATCTGGCTGTTGAACCGGCGATGATCAGGTTCAGGTACCATTTCCGTGTAAAGCAGAACTCGGTACGCAAATTTCTGCGCTCAAGCAGGCATAGTGCTATCTGCAGCCAGTCCCGAAATCATTGCATTAACGATCAAGCGCAATTCGTCTTCTACGGCGGATGCGCCGGGACCTACGAACCAGTCGCCTAAGCCCAACAGGACAACGCCGTGGACTGCCGAGAAGAGGGTTCTCGCCCGTCTTAGAAGATGGGCTTGTTCAAGCTCCGGATGAAGAGCTGCAAGCGGTTCCGCAATCTGCTCTATCAGTGCTGCGTGCTCATCGAGATGCCATTGCGGGACCAGAACGCCCGCCGGCATGCGATGCTCGAAGAGCGACATCCATACAGCCGTCTCGGAGCGGGCGAAGTTCAGATAGCCGATTGCCAGCGCTACGAGTTGTTCACTTGGCGATGATGTGCCTTGGCCGGCCTTGTCCACGACGTCGCGCAAATGCCGAAGTGTTTGCGAATTGACGTGCACGACAAGGTCGTCGATGTCGGCGAAGACATTGTAGAGCGCACCGAGCGAGCAGCCTGCGTCCGTCGTAATGTCCCTCGCGCGAAGGCCGCCCAGGCCATTGGCGCGGATACAGTCGGTGGCGGCCTCGACGAGCCTTTCCTTCAGCTTTGCTCTTCGCTCGCTCGATGCCATTGCCCGGCCTCCCGTCGTTCTGTTCGTGAACAATGTTCAAGAAACATCTTGAACGGCGTTCAAACTGTGCTAGCTTGCAATCATGAACGCTGTTCATAACAAGGGAAAGCGACCATGTCGATCAACACGGGCCATCCACACGCCGACTCTCAAGCCTGGAAGATGTTCACCCTGCTAAGCTTCGGCGTGGCTTTGGTGATGATGGCGGGAGGTATCTACTTTATGGAAGCAAGCTTCGCGGCCAAGGGCTTCTATGCCATGTCGGCCATCATGCTGGTGCATACCTCCATCACCATCACCATCACCAAGACCCTGCGCGACACCGAAGAAGCGGATCGCTTTATCAATCGCATCGAGGAAGCCAAAACGGAAAAGCTTCTGATGGAAATGAACAAGGGCGCCTGACCGGCAGCGTGCACTAAGAACACCAGCTTCGGGGAAAACAAATGACTACCAGCCTGATGACGTCCCGGCGCTTTGCGCCTTTGTTCTGGACGCAGTTCCTGTCCGCCTTCAACGACAACTTCCTGAAGAATACGCTGGTGTTCCTCATCCTCTTCACCCTGCCGGGCAGCGGGGGTGCGTCCCTGATCACGCTTGCAGGCGCGATCTTCATGCTCCCGTTCCTCCTCTTGTCGGCGCTCGGCGGCGAGATGGCGGATCGATACGACAAGGCGGCGGTGGCGCAGAAGCTCCGGCTGGCCGAAATCGGCGCTGCGGCGATCGCAGTCGTCGGGCTCGCCTTTCATTCCGTCTGGATCATGATGACGGCACTGTTCTTGTTCGGCGTCATTTCCTCGCTGTTCGGGCCCATCAAATACGGCATTCTGCCGGATCATCTTGAAAAGCGGGATCTGCCGCGCGCCAATGCCTGGATCGAGGGCGGCACTTTTATTGCCATTCTTGGCGGAACGATTGCAGGCGGCATCGCGTCCACCGGCGGGATCAGCGTGGCGGTATTCGGGCCTGTGATGCTTGCGCTGTCTGTGATCTGCTGGTTCGCCAGCCGTTTCATCCCGGCGACGGGTTCGGCGGCGCCCAATCTGAAGATCAACACCAACGTGCTGCGCTCGACCTGGACTCTGGTCGGCGAATTGCGGGGCATGCCGCGCATCTGGCGCACAGCGCTCATGACGTCCTGGTTCTGGGGCGTCGGAGCAGTGTTGATGTCGCTGCTGCCGAGCCTGGTCAAGAACAGCCTCGGCGGCGGCGAAATTGCCGTGACCGCCTATCTCGCGGTGTTTGCGATTGCGATTGCCATAGGTTCGGCAATTGCCGCCTGGATGTCTCAGGGCCGCTACGTGTTGCTGCCCGCGCCCGCCGGTACAGCTCTGATGGCGCTGTTCAGCCTCGACCTCGCTTTTACCCTCTGGGGCGCGCAGGCGACAACAACTACGGAAACGCTGTCCGGCTTTTTCGCTCTGCCGAACACAATCCGAGTGGCGATCGACCTCGCGGGCTTAGCGATTGCCGGTGCCTTCGTGATCGTGCCGACTTTTGCGGCGGTTCAGGCCTGGGCGCCGGAAGACCGACGCGCCCGCGTCGTTGCCGGCGTCAGCGTCGTCAATGCCGGCTTCATGACGGTTGGCGGCGCGCTCGTCGCAGCGATCCAGGCGGCTGGCGTTTCGCTGGCGCAGATACTGCTAGGTCTAGCAGTGCTCAATGCCGTTTCCGCCTGGCTGATGCTGAAATATCTTCCGACCAATGCCTTGCGCGACTTCGTTTCGATCCTGTTCCGCGCATTTCACCGGCTTGAAGTCGAAGGTCTCGATAATCTCAAGGCGGCCGGTCCGGCCCCGATCCTTGCGCTCAACCATGTCAGCTTTCTGGATGGTCCGCTCGCCCTGACACTGACCGACGAGGAGCCGGTCTTCGCGGTGGATCATACGATCGCGCAGGCCTGGTGGGTGAAGCCGTTTTTGAAGCTGACCCGCGCCATGCCGCTTAACCCGGCAAAGCCGATGTCGACCCGCACGCTCATCAAGGCCGTGCAAGGCGGCGAGCCGCTGGTGATCTTCCCTGAAGGCCGGTTGACGGTCACCGGCAGTCTCATGAAGGTCTATGACGGTGCTGCGATGGTTGCTGACATNNCGAAGGCCTGGAGAAAAGCTATTTCTCGCGGCTGACCTCCATGCATGTCCGCCGTCGCTTGTTTCCGAAGGTGCGGGTGACGATCCTTGAACCGGTAAAGCTGGAGGTCGATCAAGGCTTGCGCGGCCGGCAACGGCGTGCAGCAGCGGGTGCTGCCCTCTACCAAGTCATGTCCGACCTCATCTTCCGCACTCAGCGCATCGATACGACCGTGCTCAAGCGCATCATCGAAACGGCGGAAGAGCGCGGCATAGCCAGGCTCGCGGTGGAAGATCCGGTCACGGGACAACTGTCTTACGGCAGATTGCTGACGGCCGCTGCCGTGCTTGGCGGCAGGTTCTCGAAGCTTTACCGCCATCAACCGGTTCTCGGCCTGATGCTCCCCAATGCCAACGGCGCTTGTGCCGCGCTGCTCGGCCTGATGTCGGCCGGCAAGGTTCCGGCCATGATCAACTTCACGGCGGGCGCAGCCAACATCCTGTCCGCGTGCAAGGCGGCTGAGGTAAAGACGATCCTGACGTCCCGGGCCTTCGTTGCCCAGGCCAAGCTTGGCCTGGTTCTCGATGAGGTGGGCAGACACGTGGAGATCGTCTGGTTGGAAGACCTGCGCGCAACGATCACGCTGAAGGACAAGCTGCCGCGGCTTTGGCATCGCTCCCGGCCGCTCGCTGAACGCCGCGCCGATGATCCTGCGGCCATCCTGTTTACTTCGGGGTCGGAAGGCACGCCCAAGGGTGTCGTGCTGACCCACCGCAACATTCTCGCCAACACCGCCCAGGCGGCATCGCGCATCGACTTTCATTCCGGCGATAAGGTGTTCAACGTCCTGCCGATCTTCCACTCCTTCGGCCTGACCGCCGGCACGTTACTGCCCCTGGTTTGCGGGGTTCCGGTCTTCCTATATCCGTCGCCGCTGCATTACCGCATCGTGCCGGAACTGGTTTATGCGTCCAATGCGACGATCATGTTCGGCACCGACACCTTCTTCGGCGGCTATGCCCGCACAGCGCACCCCTATGATTTTCGCTCAATCCGCTACGCTTTTGCAGGCGCCGAGCCCGTCAAGGCTTCGACCCGGGCGGCTTACATGGACAAATTCGGCCTGCGCCTTCTGGAAGGCTATGGTGTGACGGAAGCTGCTCCCGTGGTCGCGCTCAACACGCCGATGTACAACAAGGCCGGTTCCGTCGGTAAGCTCATGCCCGGCCTGAGCTATCGCCTGGAGCCGGTTCCTGGCGTCGGAACTGGTGGCCGCCTTTCCATCAAGGGGCCCAACATCATGGCCGGCTATCTGCGCGCTGAAAAACCCGGCGTTCTGGAAGCGCCAGAAGACGGCTGGCATGATACCGGCGACATCGTCACGGTGGATAAGGACGGGTCCGTCACGATCCAAGGTCGCGCCAAGCGCTTCGCCAAGATCGGCGGTGAGATGGTGTCGCTGGCGGCCGTGGAAGCCTTGGCGGGGGAGCTGTGGAAAGGTTCGCTATCGGCGGTGGCCACCGTGCCGGACGAGCGCAAGGGTGAACGACTCGTGCTGATCACCGACCGGCCGGACGCGACTCGGGCAGCTTTTGTCAGCTTTGCCAAGGCAGCCGGCGCAATGGACATGATGGTACCGGCGAAAGTACGCGTCGTGAAATCGGTGCCCGTTCTAGGTTCCGGCAAGATCGACTTCGCCGGCGTGACGGCATTGGCGAGAGAAGAAGAAGCGCTAGCCGCGGCATAGATCACCAGACAGCGGCTGCTCCGGATCATCAATCCGTGGCTGACACGGCTGCCAAGGAGGCGAGAAAGCGCTTGGTCCGTTCGCGTTGCGGGCGGTTGAACACGTCGCCTGCCGAGCCCTGTTCCACAATCAGGCCGCCGTCGAGAAAGGCGACCTCCTGGGCGATGCGGGATGCCAGTCTCAGATCATGCGTCGCCATCACCATGGTGGTGCCTTCGCGCGCCAGATCCGCCAAAACCTCGACCACTTCTTCCGCGAGTTCAGGATCGAGCGCCGAGGTCGGCTCGTCGCACAGAAGCACTCGCGGGGAGGGGGCGAGAGCGCGTGCTATGGCGACGCGCTGCTGCTGACCACCAGACAGCGTCGCGGGCCAGGCATCCGCCTTATGGCCGAGACCGACCTTCTCAAGCAGTTCCATGGCACGCGTGTTGGCCTCTTCCTTGGACCAACCACGAACCGTGATCAGCCCTTCGGTGATGTTTTCGGTCGCGGTGCGATGCGGAAACAGCTGGAAGCTCTGGAACACCATGCCGGTCTGACGGCGAAGTCGCTGCATGTCCTTCCAGGCGACCTTCTCACCTTGCTTGAAGGTCAGCGTATCCTCGCCGATCCGCACTGTACCCGCCGATGGTGTTTCCAGCAGGTTGATGCAGCNNCGCCCGATGGGCCGACCAGCGCCGATACGCTGCCTTCCGCAAAGCGAAGCGACACGCCTTTCAGCACTTCAAGATCGCCGAACCGCTTGTGGATATCGGAAAGCTCGATCACGTGCGTGCCTCCAAAAACCCGCCATAGCGGTTCAGCCGACGCTCCAGGCGCACTTGCAGGGCGGACAGAACGGATGACAACGCGAGGTAGATCAGTGCTGCCTCGATATAAAGGATCAGCGGCTCGTAGGTGACGGCCACGATGCGCTGGGCGGACTGGAATAGCTCGGGAACGGTGATCGCGGCAGCGAGCGAAGTGTCCTTGACTAGCGAAATGAACGTGTTCGACAAGGGCGGAACGGCGATCCGCGCGGCCTGCGGAAGAATGGTCTTGCGCATGGCTTGACCCCAGCTCATGCCAACCGAATAGGCCGCTTCCCACTGCCCGCGAGGCACGGAGGCAATCACCGCGCGGATGATCTCCGATGTGTAAGCGCCGATGTTGAGCGTAAAGCCGATCAGGGCTGCCGGGAACGCATCGAGCGTCACGCCGATCGAGGGCAACCCATAAAAGATCAGGAAGAGCTGAACGAGAAGNNATAAGCCAGACATAAAAGCGCGCCACCGCAACGAGCGGTGCAGGGCCGAACAGCCTGATCAGCGCGACGATCAAGCCAAGCGTCAGTCCGAGCGTGAACGAGAGCAGCGTCAAAGGAATCGTGAAGAAAAGGGCCGCCCATAAGAGCGGCCCCAAGGAATTCAGCATAAGCTGCAGCCAGTCAGGCATACGGCACCTTTCGGGAGGCAGCTTGCGCCGCGAAGTTAATTACTTGGACACGTCCTGGCCGAAATACTTATCAGCGATCTTCTGATAGGTGCCGTCAGCCTTGATTTCGGCAAGGGCCTTGTTAATGGCGGCGAGCAGATCGGGCTCGTTCTTGCGGATGATGATACCGGAAAAATCGGCATTCTCTTCCTGAGCTGCGATCTTCACCGGCGCATCGGGCTTGTGCTTCTTGAAGTCGAGGAAGGACAGGCTGTCATTGAGCGTTGCGTCCGCACGGCCCTGCAATACGAGCTGGATCGACTGGTCAAATCCGTCGGTGCCGACAAGCTCTGCGCCATTGTTTGCGGCCAGCTTGCCGAAATTCGAAGACAGCGACTGCGCAGACTTCTTGCCCTTCAGATCAGCGAAGGTCTTGATCTCGGCGTTGTCGTCCTTGACGATCAGCACAGCCTTGGATGCGATATACGGATCGGAGAAGTCATACTTCTTCTTGCGCTCTTCGGTGATGCCGACCTGATTGATCACGGCATCATAGCGATCGGCATCGATGCCGGCGATCAAGCCGTCCCACTTGCCTTCAAGGAACTTTGCCTCGACGCCGATGCGCTTTGCCACTTCGCGGCCAATCTCGACGTCAAAGCCGACCAGCGCGCCCGATGCGTCGTGGAAGGTGAACGGCGCGTAGGTGCCTTCGGTGCCGATCCGCAGTTCACCACTCGATTTGACTTTCTCGAGGTTGGACTGTGCCGCGGCGGGACCGGCAAACGAGACGGCAGCGAGTGCAAGACCCGCGGCAGCGAGAAGGGTGCTGATGCTTTTCATGATTTTCATCCAATGGCTTGACGAAGACACGTCGAAGAAGGTGGACGGAACTTGGTGGATGTGAGGTCAGATCACAAGGCTAGGCGCTGCATTGTGCAAGAGCCGAGGGTACTTTTCATCTCTGGCGAGCAGGTCCAGTAGAATGTTATTCCAGCGGTCGCGTATGTCTGGACGCTAGTCGAAGACAACACCCTTCTTCAGGATAAAGCAGCCATAAGGCCTCGCCTCTGTGGTCTGGACGACGGCAAAGGCGCGGCTTGCGGCTTCATAGAAGGCCATGCGTTCGATGGCCTTCACTGTGACCGCGCGGTTCTCAGCTGCGTCAAGTGCTTGCTGCATGTCTTTATGCACGGCGAGTACGGCTTCGGGCTCGCCGACTACCGCCATTCGCCGAACGGGGACATCGACGAAGGTATCGACGGGGAAAAGCTCCAGAATGGCGCGCGCCGCTTGGGTCGTGTCAACGCCGGCCAGCTGAATGCACTGGCCCGACACGGTTGATGCGGCAACCGAGACTCCGGGAAAGTTGCGGTCAACCAGAACCAGATCGTCACCATGCCCCATTTCAGCGAGGATGGTCAGGAGTTCGGCCGTAATCAGCGGCGGGATTTTCTTCAGCATCGGGCTCTCCAGGTCGACTAACGTTCTTTTGCCGCTGCCGGGTGAGAAGCTCCGTTCACCGTTCCTCACCCGATTGCGCCTCATCCTTAAGTCACTCGGCCGCCTCGGCGTAGTCTTCCATCGGCGGGCAGGAACAGATCAGGTTGCGGTCACCATAAACGTTGTCGACGCGGTTGACCGGCGACCAGTACTTGTCCACGCGAAAAGCGCCGGGCGGATAACAGGCCTGCTCGCGCGAATAGGGACGATCCCACTCGCCGACGAGATCTGCCACCGTATGCGGCGCGTTCTTCAAGGGGTTGTTGGTCTTGTCCATCCGGCCCTCTTCGATGGCGCGGGCTTCCTCGCGGATCGCCAGCATCGCATCACAGAAGCGGTCGAGTTCGGCCTTCATCTCCGATTCCGTCGGCTCGATCATCAGCGTGCCGGCAACCGGGAAGCTCATGGTCGGGGCGTGGAACCCGCAGTCGATCAGGCGCTTGGCGACATCGTCCACCGTGACGCCTGCGGCGGGATTGAGCGGGCGCGTGTCGATGATGCATTCATGGGCTACACGGCCCGCTTCCGACTTGTAGAGCACGTCATAAGCGCCCTTCAGCCGCGCGGCGATATAGTTGGCGTTGAGGATAGCTACCTTGGTCGCCTGTGTCAGTCCTTCGCCGCCCATCATCAGGCAGTAGGACCAGGAGATCGGGAGGATTGAAGGCGAGCCGAATGGTGCTGACGACACCGCACCTTCACGTCCATCACTTTGCGGATGACCGGGCAAGTGGGCAGCCAGATGCGCTTTCACGCCGATCGGTCCCATGCCCGGACCACCGCCGCCATGCGGAATGCAGAAAGTCTTGTGCAGGTTGAGATGTGACACGTCGGAGCCGATGTCACCGGGACGCGACAAGCCCACCATGGCGTTCATGTTGGCGCCGTCGAGATAAACCTGACCGCCTTGGGCATGGGTGATCTCGCAGATCTGCCGCACCGTTTCCTCGAACACGCCATGCGTGGACGGATAGGTGATCATGCAGCAGGCCAGACTTGCGGCATGCTGCTCGGCCTTGGCGCGGAAGTCGTCGAGATCGACATCCTCGTTTTCCATCGCCTTGACCGGCACCACCTTCATGCCCGCCATCTGCGCGGAGGCGGGATTAGTGCCATGCGCGGAGGTCGGGATCAGGCAAACATTGCGATGCGGCTCGTTGTTAGCCATGTGGTAGTTGCGGATGGTCAGAAGACCCGCATACTCCCCCTGCGCGCCCGAATTCGGCTGCATGGTTAAGGCATCGTAGCCGGTGACCTGGCACAGCTTATCCGACAGATCATCGATCATCTCCCTGTAGCCGAGCGCCTGATCGGCCGGCACGAAGGGATGGATGTCGGAGAATTCCGGCCAGGTGATCGGCAGCATTTCCGCCGTGGCGTTTAGCTTCATCGTGCAGGAGCCGAGCGGGATCATCGCCCGGTCGAGCGCCAGATCGCGATTTGACAAGCGGCGGATGTAGCGGGTCATCTCGCTTTCCGCCCGATTCATATGGAAGATCGGATGCGTCATGTAAGCCGATTTCCGCAGAAGCGCGGGTGGCAGCCGATGGTCAGCGGTGAAGTCGGCGACCTTGAAAGCGCCGCCGAATGCCCGNNNNTTCGTCGAGCGACATGCCGATCTTCGTGGTTCCGACCTTGCGCAGGTTGACGCCCTCGGCCACGGCCGCACGCAGGATCAGCGCCTGCATGTGGCCGACTTCGACGGTGATCGTGTCGAAGAAGGTTTCGGGCTCGATCGTATAGCCAAGCTGTTCCAGGCCCTTGGCCATCAGCACCGCCTTCTTGTGGACCTGCTGCGCGATCGCCTTCAGCCCGTCCGGGCCGTGGAAAACCCCGTACATGGAAGCCATCACGGCAAGCAGAACCTGCGCGGTGCAGATGTTCGAGGTCGCCTTTTACCGCCGGATATGCTGCTCGCGGGTTTGCAGCGCCAGGCGGTAAGCGCGGTTGCCGCGCGCATCCACGGACACGCCCACCAGACGGCCAGGCATGGCGCGCTTATGCGCATCCTTTACGGCCATATAGGCGGCATGCGGACCGCCATAGCCGACCGGAACGCCGAACCGCTGCGTGGTGCCGACCGCAATGTCGGCATCCATTTCGCCGGGCGACTTGAGAAGCGTCAGAGCCAGGAGGTCTGCCGCGATGGCGGCAACGGCGCCGGTTTGATGCAGGCGGGCGATCAGCCCGGAAAAGTCACGGATATGCCCATGCGTGCCGGGATACTGGAAGATCGCGCCGAACACATCGACTGGGTCGAGGTCTGTCATCGGATCGCCGACAATCACCGACCATCCGAGTGGAGCCGCACGCGTTTCGATCAGCGCGATCGTCTGCGGATGGCAGTTCTGGTCGACGAAGAAGGCGGTTGCCTTGTTCTTGGCCTGACGCTGGCACAGCGCCATGGCTTCGGCCGCTGCCGTCGCCTCATCGAGCAGCGAGGCATTGGCGACATCCAGCCCGGTCAGATCGCAGATCATCGTCTGGAAGTTCAAGAGCGCTTCGAGGCGGCCCTGGCTGATTTCCGGCTGGTAGGGCGTGTAGGCCGTGTACCAGGCCGGGTTTTCCAGAATGTTGCGCTGGATCACCGGTGGTGTGACGGTGCCGTAATAGCCTTGGCCGATCAGCGAGGTGAGCACCTGGTTCTTGTTGGCCGTTTCACGCAAGCGGTCGAGCGCTTCGCGCTCCGTCAACGCCGCACCCCAAGCCAGCGGCTTCTGCTGGCGGATGGAGGAAGGCACTGTCGCGTCAATGAGCGCATCGAGCGAAGGATAGCCGATCACCTTCAGCATCGCCCCCATCTCGGCCGGTGAAGGACCGATATGGCGGCGATTGGCGAAGTCGTAGGGATCGTAATCGGTGAAATGGAAGTCGATGGAGTCACTCATCCGATCAGGTCCTGATAGGCGGCCTCGTCCAGCAGGCCGTCGGCATCTGCAAGGGTCTTCAGCTTGAGCTTGAAGAACCAGGCACCCTGCGGGTCCGAATTGACCAGCGAAGGATCGTCGACGAGCGCCTGGTTGACCTCGGTCACTTCGCCGTCGAGCGGCGCGTAAACGTCGGAAGCCGCCTTCACGCTTTCAACCGTGGCGGCGTTGTCGCCCTTGGCGAGTTCTGTTCCGATTTCCGGCAGTTCCACGAAAACGAGGTCGCCGAGCTGGTCGGCGGCATGCTGCGTGATGCCCACTGCTGCAACATCGCCATCGAGCTTCAGCCATTCGTGTTCGGCGGTGAACTTCAGCATTTTTTCTCTCCGAGAATGAAGGTGCACCGGGCCAGCTGCAGCGCAGCCTGATCCGGAAGCAGCATGAAATGAAACGTCAACGTTTGTAGGTGGGCGTGATGAACGGCATGGTAGACACGGTCATCGGCAGATACTTGCCGCG
>DCDI01000118.1:66054-66324 GCA_002316345.1 Phyllobacteriaceae bacterium UBA1059
GATACTTGCCGCGCACCTCAGCAAAGACCTGTGTACCGGGAGCGGTGTGCTCTGCGGGCAGATAACCCATGGCAACGGGGCCTTCCGCACTCGGACCGAACCCGCCGGAGGTGACCTCGCCGATCAATCTTTGCCCTTCGGCATCGGCGAAGAGCGGCGCATGCGCGCGCACCGGCGCTTTGCCGTCCGGCTTTAAACCGACACGGCGGCGGCGCGGCCCGTTGCTGAGCTCGCTCAAAACGCGTTGCGCGCCCGGAAAGCCGCCTTCGC
>DCDI01000109.1 GCA_002316345.1 Phyllobacteriaceae bacterium UBA1059
TTGAGTTCGATGAACAGACGCAGCAAACGGCGGGCAAGCGGCGGGTCGACATTGCCGGTGGGCTCGTCGGCCAACAGAATTTCGGGCTGTTCGATCAAGGCGCGGGCAATGGCCGCGCGCTGCTTTTCACCGCCGGACAGGATCGGCGGCAGCACATGCNNTTCGCCCAAGCCCACCCATTTCAGGAGATCGATCACGTCGTCGCGGTAGCTCGATTCATCGCGGCCGCGAATACGCAGTGGGAGAGCGACATTCTCATAGGTCGTCATATGGTCGAGCAGACGGAAATCCTGGAACACCACGCCGATGCGGCGGCGCAGGTGCGGCAGCTCCTTTCGGGTGATCAGCGCGCGATCCTTGCCGAATACGGTGATCAAACCGCGCGTCGGCTTCAGCGCCAGAAACAGCAGCCGCAGCAAGGTCGTCTTGCCCGCGCCCGATGGCCCGGTCAGGAACTGGAAAGACCGTTCGGGAATATGCAGCGAAATATCGCGCAGGATTTCCGGTCCCATTCCATAACGCAGGCCGACATTTTCGAAGCGGAACACGGGTGCTTTTTGGTCCTTGTGGTTTAGCTTAGCCAATCGGCTGCCGCCCAGCATCGGCCGGGCATGGTTAAGGCGACGTTAAACGGAGCGCCGGCAACGTATTTCGTTAACCATTCAGGTTTACGCCTGCGTGAGATTCAGGAGGCACGCGCATCATGAGAGTCGACGCGACACCACGCTTGGTTTCCGGCGAAATCATGACAGCTGCCGTACGGCGAGGATTGCCGAAGCCCGTCCGTGAGGTGATCGACGCCGAGATCATCAAGGACGCTGAAGAACCGCTACAGGCTCGCATTGCGCCTTTGGAAACACAGCAAAATCCTAGGCTTGGTGTTCTGCAAAACCAGCCGCAGCCAGCGGGATCGCGCCGCGGCGGCGCGGTGTTCTGGACGGCTGGCCTGACGCTGGTGGCTTCCGCCTTCTGGATTTCGGGCGGTCATGCGCTTGTGCCAAGCAGTTTCGCGATGGGTGCGCAGCCCAAGCTCGCCATCGCCCATGTGGAAAGCCGCGTCGAAACCCATGCCGAGCTTTCGACGCTGATGGTGGATGGCGAAGCCCGCAATTCTGGCACAGACGCTGCCGCCATGCCGCCAATCGCCATCGCAGTGACGGCACTGGATGGCGCTGTGACCCGCTATACGCTATCCACCAACGCGCAGCCGGTTGCGGCTGGCGACCTTTATCTGTTTTCCAGCCGGTTGCGGGTGCCGCCGGGCGGAGTAAGATCGGTCGCAGTCACATTGCAGCCCGCCACCTAGGCGGGTTTGTTGTTTGAGTTGAGTGAGGTTTCATGCCGGTCGTTCGCCAAAAAGACATTGAGGTTCTGTTCCGCGCCGAGGAAATCGCGCGCCGCAACCTCGAACTGGCCAAGGAAATCACCGCGCACGAATACAAGGACCTCCTGGTCATCTCGATCCTGAAGGGCTCCTTCATTTTCGCGGCTGACCTGATCCGCGCCATGCACGAGATGGGTTCGGCCCCGGAAGTCGAGTTCATGTTCATCTCGTCTTACGGCGCAGGCACGACGAGCGGCGAAGTGCGCGTGCTGCGCGACATCGACAATGATGTCACCGATCGCGACGTGCTTCTGGTGGACGACATCCTGGAATCCGGCAAGACGCTGAAGTTCACGCGTGATCTGCTTTTGTCACGCGGCGCACGCAGCGTGTCACTAGCGGTCCTGCTCGACAAGACCTCGCGCCGGCAGATCGATCTCAACGCTGATTATGTCGGCTTCAACTGCCCCGATTATTTCGTGGTCGGTTACGGCATGGACGTTGCCCACGCCTTTCGCGAGCTGCCCTATGTCGGCATCGTCAAGGGCGACGCTTAAGCCAGGATATCCGCCCATTCGGGATGCCGCTTGAACTGGGCGGCGGCGAATGAACACGCGGGGATGATGGTCTTGCCGGCCGCTCGGGCGTCTTCTACCGCTTGCGCAACGAGCTTCGCCCCGATCCCCTGCCCACGGAAAGCATCCGGCACGCCTGTGTGGTCGATCGTGATCTGGCCATTACCGGTCTCTCTGAAGGTCATTTCGGCTTCGGCGCCCTCGACGCGATAAACATAGCGGCTCGTGCGGGCACCATCCTCGCGTTCGATCCTGTTCGTGTTCGCTTCCATGATTCCGTCCATCCTGCACTAAACAAAAAAGCCCGCGCATTGCTGCGCGGGCTGTTGTGTGATCTCGATCGAGATTACTTGGTGGTCAGACGCTGCTGATCACGCTGGGCTGCCCAGGTGCCTTCGTCGTACTCAGGCTGAGCCTCGAGCTGCTCCTTGGTGAAGGTGGTGTAGAGGTAACGGTCACCATCTTCGTCCTGTAGGAACTTCAGGTTGTCGAAGCCGACTGCAACCTGCTTCTCGCCGATGCCGAGGAAGCCGCCGACGTCGATGATGATCGCGTCAACCTTGCCGTCCTGGGTGAGCACGACGTCGCCGATATCGCCGACATTGGCGTCTTCAGCGCCGTACACGGTCGTGCCTTCGAGGTTTTCCGACGTCAGGTCTGCTGCCGGAACTTCCTTCAGCGTCGCACGATCAACTGCTGCGGTGTCGTTTGCAGCCGTGTCGGTCGTTGCAGCCGGAGCCGTCGTGGTCGTTGCCGTGCCCGAAGCCGGCGCCATGGCCGTGCCCGAGGTGCCCGTAGCCGTGGTAGCCGTTCCACCGCCGTTTGCGGCATTTGCATTGGCCGGATCATAGGCGCGTCGATCGAAGGCCGGGAGTTGCTTCAGTGCGTCTGCAGTCGTTGCGAGAACGATCCAGCGATCGCCGTCCTTCTCAGCCCAATCAATGTCGCTGTACGACAGAGCGACGTTCTTTTCGCCGATGCCGAGGAAGCCGCCGACGCCGACGATCACGGATTCGATCTGGCCGCTGTCGCTGAGGATGAGGTCGTTGACGTTGCCGATGTTCTCGGCGTCGTCGCCCGTGCCATTATAAACGGTCTCGCCGATCAGATTGCTGGCGAGCTGACCGTCAGCTGGCACGACGGCGGTGTTGACCTGAACATTCGCCTGATCTGGGGTCGGCGGGGTGCTCGTGGTAGCCGGTGCGTCGGTCGCGGCCGGTGCGGTCGTGGTGCCGCTCTGGGCGAAGGCGCCGGTAGCGATGACGGATGCAATTGCGGTCGTGGCTAAAAGCTTGCGGATCATAGTAAGCTCTCCTTGTTCGTGTTTTGAGGGACCGAACCGCGATTATCCAGTAAACCGGATATCCGATGCGGCCGTTCCAAGGAGCAAACGGCGTGTTACGGAAATCGTTCCTGCATTAAGGGTCCGTTCGGGAACACGGAAGTTTGTCCGCGAATAGAATTTCCGTGTGCCCACTCTTCAACCACGATTGAATTGTCTATCTCTGTGGAGGTCTCCGCGTCCGGCGGCCGGCACCAGACCAGAAGGACGTCGAGGCAATGCATTTTCTTGCAGTTCTCAATCGTGACGGGGGCACGCTGCGCACCACCGATCTCGATGCCTTTGCAGAGCGAAGCCGCGCCACGCTGGAAAAAGCCGGGCACACGCTCGAGGTCGAAATCGTTTCCGGCAAGGAGCTCGTTTCAGCCCTCGAGAAGGCTTCCAAGAGCGGTGCTGCGGATGTTGTGATTGCGGGCGGTGGCGACGGTACGATCTCGGCGGCCGCGACCTGTCTGATGAACGGCGACACTGCCCTGGCAGTCCTTCCGGCGGGAACCATGAACCTGTTCGCGCGCAGTTTGAAGATCCCTCTGGGGCTCGATGCGGCGATGGCCGCCTTCGCAACCGGCCAGGTTCGAGCGGTCGACATTGCTTCGGCCAACGGCAAGCCGTTCGTGCACCAGTTTTCGCTCGGTCTTCACGCCAAGCTCGTCGATCTCCGGGACAAAATGGAATATGCGTCGCGTGTGGGTAAAATGCGGGCGTCGCTGCGCGCAGCCTTCCTGACCGTTTTCCAGCCGCCGCGCGTCAACATCACGATCAAGACCGATCAATCAGAGATCATCGCCCGCACAACGGGGATCGGCGTCACCAACAATCTGTTTGGAGAAGGCCATCTGCCTTACGCCGACCGCCTCGATCAGGGGGTGCTTGGCGTTTATCTGACCACGGCGCAGACCTCGCGCGAGATCGTCAGCTTCCTGTTCAATCTCGCCGTCGGGCGCTGGAAGAACAATGCCAAGGTCGAAATCCATGAAACGAAGGCGCTGACGCTGACCGTACGGGGCCGGCGGCGCAAACCCTATCGTTGTGTGATGGACGGCGAGTCAGGCGATCTGGCGCGCGAGACGGTGATCAAGATCCATCCCGGTGCGCTGAAAGTGCTGACGCCCGCTGAATGAGCGGGCGTCTTTAAACGTAGAGGAAGAGCGGTCGATCAGTTGTTGACGCCGCTGTTCCCAGCCGGTTCGGTCTGGGTCGATGGCGCCGGCGCGTTGTCCGGCGTCGGATCGATCGACTGGCCGAACATTTCGGCTGCAAACCAGGCGATGGCGACCAGAACGAGCGCAGCGATCAAAACGAACAGAACAGGCCGGCCGGCTTTGCCCTGCCGAGCCTTGTCGGTCGAGACTTTCGTGTCGGTTACCGGTCTGCCGGTATTCTGCTGCCTATCCATGTCGGTCTCCCACCATAATTTCTAAATTGAACATCCCCGCAATGCGGTGATCCCCGCTTTGTTCCGCATGCTGCCGCAAGGCCATCCGGAGGGATCGTCCAAAATGCGATTCAAACCCTTTTCAAGGCTATCCTTGTTCCTAGCTATGGCGGGGAGTCCAGGTAGAACGATCGCAATTTGACGGTAGCCGAAGACCAGCGTGGCATCCTCCCGCAACACGTCCGTGACGTGTTGGAAAGTGACTCACGCAATGAAGCCTTGAGGTCCCTTGATATCGCGTCTAGCGGCAGCGATGCGGATTTCGATGCGATTACGGCTTTGGCGTCGCAGATCATGCAGACGCCGGTTGCGCTGGTGACGCTGCTTGGCCGTGAAAGGCAGGAATTTCGATCCAAGGTCGGAACGGAGCTGGATGGTACGCCATCTCACATCTCCTTTTGCGCCCATACGATCGCGGAAGCCGGCAACGCCCCTTTCCTCGTTCCGAACGCCGCTGACGACAGCCGGTTCACACAGAACGAGCTGGTAACGGGCCCTCTTCACATCCGGTTCTATGCCGGTGTTCCCCTGACCGTTGCCGGAGAAAAGGTTGGCTCGCTATGCGTTCTCGACACCGAGCCGCGCGAACAGCCGCAACCCGCCCAACTGGCGCAACTAGAAAGCATGGCCACCCTGGTCTCTTCCTTGCTGCATCTTAAAGACAGCGCGCGGCGCGGTGACATAGCGCGGACTGCGTTGATCCGCGAAAAGAAGCGGCACACACTGGCGCTGGAAGCGGCATCGATCGCAAGCTGGGTCTGGGACCTGCGCACCACCAGGATCGAATGCGACGATCTGCTTCCGCAGATGCTCGGTCTGCCGATCACCAGCAGCATTCGCGCGAGCGACCTGTTTCGGGCGATCGATCGTCGCGACCGGCGGCAGTCCATGCTTCAGCTGCGCCAGGCTCTGGAAACGAACGGTGAATACGCCGGCGAATATCGGGTCGGCAGAAGCCAGCCCGAGCGTTGGTTGGGAACCCGCGGGCGGGTGCTGGATCGCGATACGGAGGGAACGCCCACGCTGGTTTTCGGCGTCAACTTCGACATCACCACCACCAAGACCTCACAGGAACGCCAGCGCCTGTTGCTGCGTGAGATCAACCACCGCGTAAAGAACACGCTGGCGACCGTGCAGGCGCTCGCGACCCAAACGGTTCGTCACGCACGTGAGCCTCGCGAGTTTTTGGCAGCCTTTACCGGCCGGCTTCAGGCGCTCGGTCTGGCGCACGGGCTTTTGTCGGACATGGAATGGGGCGGCATCGATCTCGCCGAAGTGGTTCGCTTGCAGGCAATGCCGTTCACCGACAAGGCTGACCCGCGCATCAACGCAACCGGCCCGGCCATCTCGCTGTCACCCGATCAAGCCCTGGGTATGGGACTGATCCTGCATGAACTAGGCAGCAATGCGCTGAAGCATGGCGCGCTTTCGGTCAGCACCGGACGGGTCAATCTGACCTGGCGCTTGGACGGCGACCGCGACCATCCGCGCGTGTCTCTGCTGTGGGAAGAGCATGACGGTCCTGCCGTCAGCAGGCCATCGCGTTCAGGGTTCGGCTCGATCCTGATCAAGCGCAGTCTGGACAAGGTGCTTGGCGCGAAGGTCGACCATCGCTTTGAGCCGGAAGGCGTTCAAGCTGAGATCTCGCTGCCACTCGAATAACAGTGGCGAATATCAGCGCGGAGTTCACGCTGATATGGTTTGAACATCGACTTACGCGAAAGAATGACCGCGCAAAGACTGCGCGGTCTAAAGGTGCCGGATCAGGCGCCCGGATCGTCGGCGTTGCGGCGCCGTTGGTAAAGCGCGTAGGCGACGCCGAGAACCAGTGGCGTGACGGCTGCAGCCGCGCCTGTAGCGCGACCGCGACGGCCGCGCATCATGTTCGGCAAAGCAGCGATGGCGGCGGTCGCGCCAAGGCTGACAAGATCCGTCTTGCGCTTTTCGGCCACCCGACGTTGCTCCGTACGGGCACGCGACTGATGGACAACCAGCACGATACCGCCGATCACGACAAAACCGATGCCAAGCCCCAGCGCGGCAACCAGGGGCCCGAACATGCGTGCAAGCTGTATGTAACCGGCAACCAGCAGAAAGCTGACCCCAAGCAGCACGAACACCAGTGCCACCACATAGGCGAGCACTGCGCGCTTCGTGCGCTCGACGGTCAGCCCGATCTCGCCGGTGGCGAAGGCCGCGATGAGCGGTCCGATCACCAGACTTACCGACGGTTGATCAGCGCGAAGAAGTAGCCGACGGCGGCCGCAACGGCGAGCGCGGTGAGCGGCTTTTCCTGAACGCGGGCAACGACCTGCTCTTCGAGATCCTGAGCGTTGGTGCGGAGACGATCGACGCTCTGCTGTGCAACAGCCTTGGCGGTGTCGAAGGACTGCGTGCCAGCAGCGCCGATCTGCTTGGTCAAGCTTGCCAGGTCGCTGCGCAGGCGGGAAATCTCGGCTTCGAGATCCTGCGGCGTGCGGTCGGCATTATCTTTATTCTGAGATTCGGTGTTCGGCGAATTGGCCATGAATGACTCCTGTTCCATCAACGCTGCTATAACGCGACGCAAGCAGCTATGTTCCCCTCAGGAACCATCAATGAGGCTCTACGTTTGGGGGCTCGCTAAGAACAGGTAAAGCACCAGGATGAACCGGACTACCAAGCGCGCAGCGATCGTCCGGCTTCCCCCGCGATCCAACATCGAGATCGTCATCGCCCGCTCCGCGCAAGTGGCGACGATCCTTGTCGGCATCCTGGCCGTGATCACCGCGCTATATGCGGGCAAGTTCATCCTGTCGCCCATCTTTCTCGGCGTGACCATCGGGCTGATGCTGGGTCCCGTGGCCACCCGCGTCGAGCGCTATGCGGTTTCCGCAAGCCTCACAGGCGCCATCGTCGTTCTGATCTTTCTAGCGCTGCTGAGCGTGCTGGTCTTTGCGGTCGCAGCGCCCCTGTCGTTCTGGATTGAGCGCATCCCGACCATCCTCACCGATTTGCGCCTGCGCTTGACGGAGTTCCAGGCCCCCATCGAAACCATCCGCACCATGCGCGAACAGCTGCGCTCGGTGACCGGCGGGGGTGAAAGCCTTCCTGTCTCAGTGGACGATGATTCCGCCGTTGCCAGCCTCGCGACCCTGGCACCGGGGTTGATCGCGCAGATCCTGCTGTTCTTCGCCAGCCTGTATTTCTTTATCGCCACGAGGCACGAGACCCGCGCGGCCATCCTGAAGCTGTGCATTCGCCGCCGTTTGCGCTGGCGCGTCGCCCATATTTTTCGCGACATCGAGCGGCTGGTTTCCCGCTATCTCCTGTCGATCGCCTTGATCAACATCGCCCATGGTGCGGCTGTGGTCATCGCGATGTGGGCGCTTGGCGTCCCCTCGCCAATGCTGTGGGGCGCGATCGCCACGATCTTCAACTTCGTGCCTTATCTCGGCCCGGCTCTGACCGCGGTAATCCTGTTTGCCGTCGGTCTGGCGGAATTCGACACGCTGATGGGAAGCTTGCTGCCCGTCATCACCTATCTCGCCATCCACCTCACCGAAGCGCAATTCGTGACGCCGATGGTGATCGGTCGCGCCATGACGCTCAACCCCTTCGCGGTGCTGATCGCGCTGGCGTTCTGGATCTGGCTTTGGGGACCAATCGGCGGCTTTATCGCCATACCTTTTTTGCTGATCCTTTATGCCGTGGTGTGGAACCTGATCCCCGGCATTGCTGCGGATAATGCTGCTTCAAGGTCGGAAAACCGCGCATCTTGACGGCCTCCACCTTGTCCGCAACATGTCTTATTTAAATGACAGCATCTGCATTTGCGGCAATGCAGCATACGAACCGGGTTGGAGAATACGTGATTGGCAGATCGGGCCCTTGAAGGGCTTCGAGTTATGTTGCTCGAAGATGAATTTCTGATAGCGCTTGATGTTGAGCAAATCTGCCACGACGAAGGGTGCGCGGAGGTTCTGACCTTTCGCGACCTGGCCGAAATCGATGATGCCGTGTTGGATGAACACCGCTTCGACATCGCCATCGTGGATGTGATGATCGGCGATGGGGTCACCCTACCCCTGGCCGAACGACTGCAAAGCCGAGGCCTGCCGTTTATCTTCGCAACCGGCCTGTCGCGGCACGAAGATACGTTTCGCGCTTTTCCCGATGTCCCGGTGGTGACGAAGCCTTATGCCAGCCACCACCTCGTATCCGCCATGCAGGCGGCGCTGGGCAACAGGCGCAGCTGACCGCGCCTGTTGTTGAAGGTTAAACGCCGGCCCCTGATCCCATCACATGGGCGGCAATGGCATCCGGACCGTAATCCGCCTCGCCCGACACCTTCAGGATGTCCTGCAAGCGCGTACGGGCACGGCTGACGCGGCTCTTGATGGTGCCGACCGCGCAATTGCAGATCTCGGCCGCTTCCTCATGNNCTCATAGGAAAAGCCCGATGCGCCGATCAAGATGATCGCTTCGCGCTGATCTTCGGGCAACTTCTCGAGGGCGGTGCGGAAATCTTCCAGGTCGAGCGAGCCGTGCTGGGAGGGATGGATGGCTAGCCGGGCCGTCATCGCGCCATCGCTGTCCTGCACTTCGCGACCACGCTTGCGCATCTGCGAATAGAACTCGTTGCGAAGGATGGTGAACAACCACGCCTTGAGATTGGTCCCGGGCTGGAAGCTCGACTGCTTGTCCCACGCCTTGACCAGCGTTTCCTGAACAAGATCATCGGCCTTGTCGGAATTCTGCGTCAGCGAAACGCCGAACGCACGCAGGCTGGGAATCGCGCCAAGCAAGTCTTGCTTGAACTGCAGGCTGTCCGACATCGTCAGTCCTTTTTCCGACCGGAGTCCGCTGCTTCCAGCTTGCTCAACAGATCCATGAATCGATCAGGGACCTGATCGGAAATGATCCCGTCGTAGAACTGCTTCAGCTTCCGTCCTATTTCGGTGTTGGTTCCAAGCGGATCAAGATGCCCACCCTGCCGCGCAGCCTCGTGCTGCCCGGTATTTTCCTCGTCGCTCATTCCAAAACCGCCTCTTAAAATCGATAGGTAAGGTGTGCAGCCCATGCGCTTGTAGACAGCCCGGTCTAATCCGGGCACACGCAAGCGGCTCTAAACGGGCTTATGGCAAAAATGTTCCTCGACGCGGAACTTTTTTCCATGGACGATGTTATAGCCTCGACCCACTTTATGGGCACGACTTCTTATTCCAGGGATAATCACAGAATGAGCCTTTCCTCGTCGATTGCTCCGCACCTGCCGTATCTGCGGCGCTTTTCGCGGGCAGTGTCCGGTTCTCAGACCAGCGGTGACGCGCTCGTTGCCGCAATGCTCGAAGCGATTATCGCGGATGTCAGCATTTTTCCAAAGGCAAGCAGCGACAAGATCGCGCTCTACAAGATCTTCGCCAAGCTTTTCACCTCGATCGCCGTACGCGTTCCCGAAGAATCCCCGGCCTCTGCCTGGGAAAGAAGCGCGGTCGCCAACCTCTCCGCTTTGGCACCCCTTCCCCGCCAGGCTTTCCTGCTCGTGGCCGTTGAAGGTTTCACCGACGCCGAAGCCGCTGAAATCCTGGACGTTCCGACCGCTGAGTTCGGCGATCTTCTGACGGAAGCCAGCAATGAGATCTCGCGTCAGGTTGCCACCGAAATCATGGTGATCGAGGACGAGCCGCTGATCGCTATGGACATCGAAGAAATGGTGGAAAGCCTCGGCCATCGCGTGGTCGGCGTTGCGCGCACCCATTCGGAAGCCACCGAACTGTTCCATCGCACCCAGCCGAAGATGGTGCTGGCCGACATCCAACTTGCTGATGGCAGCTCGGGCATCGATGCGGTCAACGAAATCCTGGCCGACCGCGCCGTGCCGGTGATCTTCATCACCGCCTTCCCCGAGCGCCTGCTGACCGGTGAGCGTCCGGAGCCTGCCTTCCTCGTGACCAAGCCGTTTAACCCGGACATGGTGAAGGCCTTGATCAGCCAGGCGCTGTTTTTCGACCAGCAAAAAGCGGCTGCCTGAAAAACGTTCAGGCATCGTTCAGGGAGACAGCCTTAATACGGTGTTGAAGATCATTGATGAAACCACAACCTTCTGGTTGCGCTTCATTAAGATCCAACATCGGGAACGGCTGCCTCCCAAGCACGTTTCCCTCGGCGTAAGGAGTGAAGACGATGCTCTATTGGTTTCTCGTATCTGCTGTAGTTGCCGCAATCGCCGGCGCTTTGAGCGTGGGCGTCACTGCAACTTCGATCGGCATGGCACAGGTTCTGGTTATGATGCTGTGCGCGTTTGTTGTGATTTCGCTGTTTACGGGTGTGATGCGCCGCGTGCGTTGATATATCGGACCAGCAACAAAAAAGGGCGCCTCGAGCGCCCTTTTTTTGTTGCCTCCTCCAAGCTTCAGCAGTTGGAAGGGATAAACAGAAAGTTATGCATTCGGACAAAAAGAAAGCCGGCCTCAAAGGGCCGGCTTTTTTAGTACCGAGAACCGAGGGGGGATCGTTCTCGGCAAAGACACGAGCGCCGCTGGGGTGGGGGCGATAGGGGTACGGCGCGCCGTGTTCGCATCAATAACAACACGGCCGGCACTTGGTTCCACCACCAAGGCGAAAAATCTGACTGGCTGCGAATTATTTTATTCTGTGGGTATGAAGCATCGTTCAAGCTGCGCGCAGCATCTTGTTGCACCGCACTTTGAAGCATTGTGGATGCCAGCAAAAATTTTTGGAACCACAAACATTGATGTTCCGTTACTAGCAGCAAATGAGGTGTTCGACATGGAACATATTGCTGCTGTCCTTCTGCTGATCGGTTGTTCTGACGACATGAGCGCGTGCCGGGAGCTTCCCGTGCAGACCGCGATCTTCGAAAGCGCTGAGGAATGCGAAGCTGAAATCAACCCTGCCATTGCTGGCATGACAACGACGTTCTCCCAGGTCATGGGCAAGTGCGTTGCGGTCGATCCTGCAATGGAAGAAGAAGACGCTGAACTCGTCTGGAACCTTAAGGCTGATGGTTCGTTATACGCCGCTGTAGAGGTTCCGGATGTCATGGTCGCCGAAAACGCCACCAAGCAGGATCGCTACGTCGGGCAAGAGTAACTTGCTATTGTCTTGGTCCTTGTCCAATGATCCGCGGCAAGGGACGCGTTTTAGGAGAGCAGACTATGAAGAACACCATTTTCGCGTTGGCCGCGCTCGGCACGGTAGCTGGCTGCACCACGGCTGAGCAGAGCGCAGTTGTCGGCGCGGCTGGTGGCGCTGCCATCGGTGGCCTCGCAACCGGCCGTACCTCGGGCGCCCTCATCGGTGCTGGTGCTGGCGCAGTTGCCGGCTACGTTATCGGCAAGGCAGCAACCCCGGGCTACTGCCTTTATGAAGACCGCCGCACCGGCCGTCGCTACGAAGCGCGCTGCTGATCCGGCGACGTTTCGCGTAACAGAAAAGAGGTCCTTTGGGGCCTCTTTTTTTATAGGCCAACGTCAAACTACATTTATAGGCAAGGGTCAGACTTACGCTGCCACCTTCATGGCGCCGGGACCGGGAATGGCGCCAGGCGGACATTTGCCCAGGATGATCATTCCCAGCACTTCATCCTGCGTCACATCCGTAGTCTTGGCTGTGCCGACCACCTGACCGTTCTTCATGACGCAGACGCGATCAGCCAGATCGAAGACATCGTGAATGTCGTGGCTGATCAGGAAGATGCCAATTCCTTCCGACTTCAACTGCTTAACCAACTCACCGACCTGCGCTGTTTCCTGCGGTCCAAGCGCTGCCGTAGGTTCGTCCATGATCAGGATGCGGGCATTGAACAGGATGGCGCGCGCGATTGCCACCGATTGGCGCTGTCCGCCGGACAGGCGGGCAACGGGGTCCTTGAAGCGCTGGAAGCGCGGATTGAGACGGCCCATCACTTTGCGCGCTTGCGCCTCCATGGCGACATCGTCCAGCGTGCCCCAGGACGTCATCAGCTCGCGGCCGAGAAACAGGTTGGCTGCGGCGTCCACATTATCGGCCAAAGCCAGCGTCTGGTAGATCGTCTCGATGCCGTACTTCTTGGCATCACGCGGGCTGTTGATCGCGACCTCTTCGCCATTGACGAGGATAGCGCCACTGTCGCGCTTGTAGGCGCCGGACAGGATCTTGATCAGCGTCGACTTGCCCGCGCCGTTATGGCCGAGCAGCGCGACCACTTCGCCGGGATAAAGATCAATCGACGCATCATCCACGGCGCGGATGCCGCCGAAAGCGATGGAGATGTCGCGCAGTTCGACGAGAGGCACTTCCTTGGTGGGTGCGAGGGGAACCATGCTTCGCCTCCTAAACGCGCTTGCGGTACATGGTGTCGAGCCACACGGCGAGCACCAATACGAAGCCGACAATGATGTTCTGCAACGGTGTGTCGATGCCGAGCAGCACCATGCCGGATTGCAGGGATTGCATCAGCAGCGCGCCGAGCATGGCACCAAGCACCGTCCCTGCCCCGCCTGCCAACGACGTGCCTCCGATCACGGCCGCGGCGATGACGAGCAGTTCGTCTAGCGTGCCTAGTGCATTGGTGGA
>DCDI01000205.1 GCA_002316345.1 Phyllobacteriaceae bacterium UBA1059
ACCGAGCGGGCGCGGATGCGCGGGCGGAAGGCGCGGCCGAGTTCGGGGGCGCGTCGCAGGAACGGGTGGATGACCGGTTCCTTGGCGGTGAACGCGTAGGCTTTCAGCAGAGCGAAATAGTTCGGAAAGACATAGCCGTTGTTCATGCGCTGCCATTCCTCGCGGCGCGCCTTGTAAAGCGAGGGCAGCTTGTACCAGGCAGCCGTCGGGTTCTTGTGGTGTACCAGGTGCAGGTTGTTGTTGAGGAAGAGCAGCGACAGCGGCGAGCGCTCGATGATCACGGTGCGCCCATCCGGCCGCTCCGACCATTGATGTTCGGCAAAGGTACGGATGGCGATGAAGGACTGGCCGAGCCAGACTGGCACCAGCACGTAAAGCCAGAGCGGCAGAGCAAAGCCGAACTGCACGAGCGGCAGCACAATCGCGAGGCCGATCAGATGATGCCGCCATGCCTTCTGTACCGCCTTGTCGCCGGTCGCGATCAGCCTGAGGTCGGTCGCAATGAAGGCGACGTTGGCGAGCACCGGACCGAGGATGAAGCGGCCGACCATCATGTTGTTGACGGCAAGCAGGACCTGCAGCGCGCGCGGCAGGTTCCGGTGCTGCCACAATGCGCGATAATAGCTTTCCGGATCGTCGAACGGATCGGTCAGGTTCTCATCGGCATGATGCTGCAGATGCAACGTTTTGAAACGTCGGTAGGGATAGATGAGGCCGATCGGCAGGCCGACGAGAATCTCGTTGAGGATCGCCTTGCGCGTCGGATGGCCGTGGCTGGCTTCGTGCATCAGCGACGACTGCATGGCGACTGCCAAAGCCAACACCAGCAGCGCGGCCACGGGGTACGATGGCCAGAGCAGCATGCCGGCAGCGAGCCAAACGCCGTAGCAGGCAATGATGAGCGCCAGTGTCGGCCATTCGATTTTGGGCGCACGTTTTCGTGCGGCAACAGGGCTGCTCGCCATGATTGTCTCTCAAATCAGCTGAGGAGTTCCCCGACTCCCTGACACGATGCTGCCAACAGGAGGGCTGAGCCGCAACGAAGAATTTGCGCACAAAGGTTTATTCTGCGCACCAAACTTTTCGTTTGTTGTGGGAAGTGAACAAAATTCCTGTAGTCTGCCGGTCATGGACAAGCGCGACCTATCCTCCCTGTTTCGCGAACGGCTGAAACTCCTGCTTCAGCGTTCGCGGCTCAACCAGTCGGCTTTCGCCGCCAATGTTGGCCTGGACCGATCGGCATTGTCGCAGCTTCTATCGGGCGCAACGACCCGCCTGCCCCGCGCCGAAACGCTGCTGAACATTGCGGCCGAGCACAAGATCTCACTGGATTGGCTGCTGGGTCTCAGCCAGGACGAAGGGCTGACGGGCGAGCTGCGCGTCAACATGGAGATGGAAGAAGGGCTCGGCGGCAATGATCGCGCGCTGCTGGCCCGATGGCATGCCGAAGCGGCGGGCACCAAGATCCGCTATGTGCCGGCCGGCATTCCCGACCTTTTGCGCACCGAAGCGCTGATCGCCTACGAATCCGCTCGCTCCCACCGCAACAGCGAGATCCAGATCGACGAAACGCAGTCGCGCATCGATTACAGCCGGCGGCCGGAAACGGATATGGAAGTTTGCATGCCGCGCCACACGCTGGAGATCTTTGCTCGGGGCATGGGGATCTGGGCGGAGTTTCCTGAACCGGACCGCAGAGCGCAGCTGGCGCATATGGCGCAACTGCTCGACGACCTTTATCCGAGCTTTCGCCTGTTCCTTTATGACGGGCGCGAGCGTTACTCCATCCCCTACACCGTGTTCGGTTCGATGCGCGCGGCGATCTATGTCGGTGACATGTATCTGGTGCTGAATGCGACGGAGCCGGTGCGGACGCTGACGCGGCATTTCGATACGCTGATCAGGTCCGCACAGGTTCATGCCCATGAAGCGGCCGGCTTTGCGCGCCGGTTGCACGACCAGCTCGCTTGACCGGACATAAAGATTTCCTTATGTCTTCTTTCACCTCATGACACCGGAGACCACCATGGCCAATCCGCTCGATGCACTGCTCGCGGAAAAGGGCGTTCTGCTTGCTGACGGCGCAACCGGCACGAACCTGTTCAACATGGGTCTGGAATCCGGCGAGGCGCCGGAATTGTGGAACGAAACGCAGCCGGAAAAGATTGCCGATCTGCATCAGGGTTTCGTGGATGCCGGCGCCGATATCATCCTCACCAACTCCTTCGGCGGCACGCGCCATCGGCTGAAGCTGCATCATGCGCAAGACCGCGTGCATGCCTTGAACAAGCAAGCCGCCGTGATCGCACGCGCCGTGGCCGAAAAGGCCGGTCGCAAGGTGATCGTGGCCGGCTCGGTCGGGCCCACAGGCGAGCTGTTGGAGCCGCTGGGTGCGCTGACCTATGACGACGCGGTGGATGCCTTTGTCGAGCAGATGGAAGGCTTGAAGGCGGGCGGCGTCGATGTAGCCTGGATCGAAACCATGTCGGCACCGGCGGAAGCTCGTGCGGCTGCCGACGCGGCGATCAAGGTTGGCCTGCCCTATACCTACACCGTATCCTTCGACACGGCCGGACGTTCCATGATGGGCCTGCATCCACGCGACATTCACGGCGTGTCGGACGGCTTGTCGGAAGAACCTCGCGCGGTTGGCGCGAATTGCGGTGTCGGCGCATCCGACATTCTGTCATCGCTGCTCGATATGACGAGTGCCAAGCCGGACGCGACGATCATCGTGAAGGGCAATTGCGGCATTCCGGAATTTCACGGCACGGAAATCCATTATTCCGGCACGCCGGAGCTGATGGCCGATTATGCCCGCCTTGCGATGGATGGCGGCGCAAAGATCATCGGCGGCTGCTGCGGCACGTCGTTCGGCCATCTGAAGGCCATGCGCGAGGCGATCGACGGACACACCAAGGCCGAGCGTCCGACCGTCGAGACCATCACCAGCCGTATCGGCCCGCTTCGCAACAAGCAGGCCGACGAGAGCGGCGCAGCACCCTCAGGTGAAGGCGGCGGCCGCCGGCGCCGCCGCGGCTAAAGCGGATGTCTAGTGGAGCGCTTCTTCGAACAAAGTGAAGAGGCGCTTCCAGGCGCGCTTGGCACCTTCGGCATCATAGATGTCGTGGTCAGACACGGCCCAGCCGTGCTGCATGCCGACATAGTTTTCAATGATATGATCGACTTCCGCTTCACGCAGAGCCTGCGCCAGCTTCGCGGATTGCTCCGGCGGAAAGCTCTTGTCGATGCCGGCTGAGCCGACATAAACGCGGCCCTTGATCTTGTTCGCTGCCTTGTGCGGGCTGTCTTCCGCATCGCTGGCGAGATTGCCGCCATGGAAGCTGGCGGCTGCTGCGATGCGATCCGGATAATGCGCGGCGGCGTTAAGGGCGCGCGGTCCGCCCATGCAATAGCCGACCGTGCCGATCGACTTGGCGCCCTCGCCTTCCAGCGTGTCGAGGAAGGCTGCCGTGTCGCTGATGGTCAGCGCTTGCGTGGTGCTGCTCATGATGCCGCGTAATTCCTTAGCCGTGTCTTCGTTCTTGAAGGCGGTCTTGGCGTCGAATGGGCCGTAAGGCGCATTGCGGTAGAACAGGTCGGGGATCAGCGTGACATAGCCGGCATTGGCGAGCGTTTCTCCAATCTCGCTCATCGCGGGACGAAGCCCGAAGGCATCCATGTAAACGATCACGCCGGCTTCCACCGGTTCCGGGCGTGAATCGGGAGTGAACAGCCAGGCATCAGCCTCGCCATCGGCGGTCTTGATCTTGATTTCGCTGAACGGCATCGTTGTTTCCCTAGGCTTCAGACGCCGATAGATAGAAAAAGGCCGCATCACGCCAAGCGCGATGCAGCCTTGTAACTCGAGAAACTGATACCGCTTATTCAGCAGCCTGGGTCGGTACGCCCTTTTCAGTCTTTTCGGCGGTCGCGTTCGAGCCGCCCGACTGCGTGTCGGTCTTGCTGCCGCCACCCGTGCTCGTGCAAGCAGCGGTCGCGAGGATCATGGTGACGATGGCGGCGCTGGAAAGAAGCTTCTTCATAATCAGGTCCCTTGAATCAGATGACGTGTGAGCAATAAAGCCGCTCCCATAATCATCCGGGCGTCCTGCGGTTCCCGCTTTGTGGCAGAATCTTGATGAAGCTCCTGACAAAGCCCCAGCCACAGGAATAAAGACGCGCGACAACGGCGCTTTGCCGCGCTTCCACTCACTTTGAGCCGGAGAAGGCGCTTCTCCAGACTTCCTTGTGAATCAGTCCAGCCACTTTAGCCCGGCTGCTTTCGGGCTCCTTTCAAGTGAAAGCGTCAGGCATGGACTCCTTCTTGGCCGCGATAAAATCATTCAGACCGTCGGTGATGCCTTGATCCAGCGCTGGCGCTTCGTAGCTTTCCAGCCAGCGGCGTGCGAGTTCGTTGGCGCGCTGCGGCGCGGTCTTCTCGCCTTCGGCCAGCCACTGCTCGTAGGAATTGTTGTCGGCGATCGACGAGCGGTAGAACGCGGTCTGGAAGTTGGCCTGCGTGTGATCGCAACCGAGGTAATGGCTGCCCGGGCCGACCTGACGGATGGCATCCATGGCCTGGCCGTTTTCGGAAAGGTCGACCCCTTCGGCGAGCTTCTGCGCCATGCCGAGCTGGTCGACATCCATCATGAACTTCTCGTAGCAGGATGCCAGACCGCCTTCGAGCCAGCCGGCAGCGTGCAGCACGAAGTTGGTGCCGGCGAGCAGCGTCGAGTTCAGCGTGTTGGCACTTTCGTAAGCTGCCTGCGCATCAGGGATCTTGGAGGCGCACAGCGAGCCGCCGGTACGGAACGGCAGGCCGAGACGGCGGGCAAGCTGTGCTGCGCCATAAGACACCAGCGACGGCTCCGGCGTGCCGAAGGTGGGTGCGCCTGACTGCATGGAGATCGACGAGGCGAAAGTGCCGAACAGAACCGGCGCGCCGGGGCGCACCAGCTGTGTAAAGGATGCGCCGGCCAGAACTTCCGCCAGAACCTGCGTCAGCGTGCCGGCGACCGTCACTGGGCTCATGGCGCCGGCCAGAATGAAGGGCGTGATGATGCAGGCCTGGTTGTTGCGGGCATAGACCTTGGCGGCGCCCAGCATGGTCTCGTCAAACACCATCGGCGAATTCGCGTTGATGAGGTTGATGATCACCGTGTTCTCGTCGACGAACTTCTCGCCGAACAGGATCTTGGCCATCGCCACCGTGTCTTCGGCGCGTTCTGGCGCGGTGACCGAGCCCATGAAGGGCTTGTCGGACAGCGTCATGTGGGCATGCACCATATCGAGATGGCGCTTGTTCACCGGCACGTCGACCGGTTCGCAAACCGTGCCGCCGGAATGGTGGATCGAGGGCGCGAGATAAGCGAGCTTCACGAAGTTGCGGAAGTCCTCGATCGTCGCGTAACGGCGATTGCCTTCCAGGTCGCGTACGAAGGGCGGGCCGTAAACCGGCGCAAACACGGTGGCCTTGCCGCCGATCTGCACGGACCGCTCGGGATTGCGGGCATGCTGGGTGAATTGCGAGGGTGCGGTCTTCAACAGCGAACGGCACAGGCCGCGCGGGAAATGGACGCGTTCGCCCTTCACGTCGGCGCCGGCTTCTTTCCACATGGCCAGCGCTTCGGCATCGTCGCGGAACTCGATGCCGATTTCCTCGAGGACGGTGTCGGCATTGCGCTCGATCAGCGCGAGGCCTTCTTCGTTGAGCACCTCGAAGCTGTTGATCTGGCGCTTGATGTAAGTGAGCTGCGTGCCCGGTCCACCGCCTGTACGGGCTGCACGGCGTGCTGCCGCTCCGCCGCTGGCAC
>DCDI01000054.1 GCA_002316345.1 Phyllobacteriaceae bacterium UBA1059
AGCCGGAGGGCGACAAACCGTTCCGCGCCAAGCGCCGCACCTGGGGCAATCGCAAGCCGGCCTCGCGCGCGGCCTGATTGTCGAAGTGATCGAAAGAAGAAAGGCGGAGCCTGGGAAACTAGCTTCGCCTTTTTTGTTTAGCCCCAACTCTTCTTGTTCCAGCCGCTGAGACGAAATAGCAGCTCGTGGCGAAGCCCGTGCGGCAGCATGCGTACCAGCTTCTTCGGCCAGGCGAGGCGACGGGGGAACACGACCTCGAAGCCACCTGAGCGCAGGCCGCTCACCATGCGGGCGGCCGCGGCGTCGGTCTGCATCAGAGCCGGCATCGGGAACTTGTTCAACCGCGTCATGGCGGTTTCCACGAAGCCCGGATTGATCATCTGGATGCGCACATTGATCTTGCGCAGGTCGAAGCGCAGGGCCTCGGCAATCGTGTTCAGCGCCGACTTGGTGGAACCGTAGGCAGCCGTGGTCGGCAGGCCGAAATAGGCGGTGAGCGAACCGACGATGGCGATCTGGCCCCGCTTGCGCGCTTTCATCTTTTCCACCACCGGAGCCAGACAGCGCACCACGCCGAAGATGTTCACGTCATACACGCGCTCATACAAAGCCGGCTGAACGCGGCTCCCGGCAGCCGGCAGCGACGTGCCGGCGTTCAGCACAGCGAGCGCGATGGGGCCGAGTTCGGCTTCGATGCGCTCGACGGTTGAGCGCGCGGCGTCTTCATCCGTCACATCGAGCGGAAAGGCGAGGATGCGGCCTTTGCCGACAGTTTCTTTGGTCAAGGTCTCGAGCTTGTCGACGCTGCGGGCGGATGCCGCCACCGTATAGCCTTCACGGGCAAGCGCCACGCACAGCGCATAGCCGATGCCGCCGCTGGCACCGGTGACCCATGCGACACCATCTTCCGGCGAAGCGCGAAACAAGGACATAACAACATTCTCCTGAACGGCTTTGCGTCTATCTGCTTCGGGCCTTGCGAGAAAGAGTTTCCACAATTAGCTGTGCGAAGCGAACGGAAGCGGGTGAAAACCGTTTCGCTTCCATGCGGGCGTGGAACCCATTTCCTTCGGCGGGCTCCGCGATAAAACAACCGTTCTTGCAACCGGGCGCGCCGCTTCTTAAGCTCACCCAGAAATCAGACATCAGTGAGGACAGCATGGATCGCTCCGTACTCGACGCGATCGGCAACACGCCGCTCATTCGGCTCAAGCGCGCGTCGGAGGAAACCGGCTGCGAGATCTACGGCAAGGCCGAGTTCATGAATCCGGGCCAGTCCGTGAAAGATCGTGCCGGGCTGTTCATCATCCGCGACGCCGAAGAAAAGGGCCTGCTCAAACCGGGCGGCGTGATCGTGGAGGGCACGGCGGGCAACACGGGTATCGGGCTAACGCTTGTGGCGAAGGCACTCGGCTATCGCACGGTGATCGTGATCCCGGAAACGCAGAGCCAGGAAAAGAAGGACGTTCTGCGCATTCTTGGTGCCGAGCTCATTGAGGTGCCGGCGGTGCCCTATAAGGATCCGAACAACTACGTGAAATTGTCCGGCCGTCTTGCCGAGCAGCTCGCGCGCACCGAGCCGAACGGCGCGATCTGGGCCAACCAGTTCGACAATGTCGCGAATCGCGACGGCCATATCCGCACCACGGCCGAGGAGATCTGGCAGCAGACCGGCGGCAAGCTGGACGGCTTTGTGTGCGCTGTCGGCAGCGGCGGCACGCTGGTGGGCGTTTCCATGGGCCTGAAGGCGCACAACTCGGCAATCAAGATCGGTCTTGCCGATCCGATGGGCGCGGCTCTGTACAGCTTCTACACCGAAGGCAAGTTTGCGTCCGAAGGCAGCTCGATCACCGAAGGCATCGGACAGGGCCGTATCACCGCCAATCTGGAAGGTTTCGAACCTGACTTCGCCTACCAGATTGAAGACAGCGAAGCGCTGCCGATCATCTTCGACCTGATCGAGGAAGAGGGCCTGTGCCTGGGCGGGTCATGCGGCATCAACATCGCCGGCGCGATCCGGTTGGCGCGTGATCTCGGCCCCGGCCATACGATCGTGACGGTGCTGTGCGATTACGGTTCGCGCTATCAGAACAAGCTGTTCAATCCCGATTTCCTGCGCTCCAAGAACCTGCCTATCCCCACCTGGATGGAGAAGAAGTCGGCAATCGACGTGCCCTTCGAGGCTGGCGCCTGATGCCGGTGACTGAGGCTCTGTTTCGCGACGATGCCTATCTCGCGGAAACTGACGCGACCGTGCTTGCTGTCACGGACGATGGGGGCATCGTTCTGGATCGCACCATCTTCTACGCGACCTCCGGCGGCCAGCCGGGCGATATAGGCTCGCTGACGCGCGATGACGGCACGGTGGTGCCGATCGCGACCACGGTGACTGGCGAGACCAAGGAAGACATCATCCATGTGCCCGCTGAAGGCGCACCGGAGCTTTCCGTAGGCGATCATGTGCATCTGGCAATCGATATGGAGCGTAGGCTGAAGCTGATGCGCATGCACACCGCCTGCCATCTGCTCACCACCTTCTGCCAGTTTCCCGTGACGGGTGCCGCGGTGTCGGTCGACGATTCGCGCGTCGATTTCGACATGCAGGGCGAAACCATCACCAAGGAAGAGGCGACGGACAAGCTGATGGCGCTGGTGCGCGCCGATCATCCCGTGTTCATCCGGATGATCGGGGAAGACGAACTCGCCGCCAATCCCTCGCTGGTGAAGTCGAAGAATGTCCGCCCGCGAACGGGCACCGGACAGATCCGGCTCGTCTGCATCGGCGAGGATGCGATGGTCGACAGCCAGCCATGCGGCGGCACGCATGTGCGCTCCACAGGCGAGATCGGCGAAATCCATATCGGCAAGATCGAGAAGAAGGGGCGCGAGAACCGCCGGCTCCGCCTTCGCTTCGGTCCATTGGAAGGGTAGGCCTATGAGCGAACAAGCAAACTTCTTCGTCACGCCCGACTGGCTGCAGGACAATCTTGATACGCCGGGTGTCACGATCATCGACGGATCCTGGTATCTGCCCGCCCAGAATCGCGATCCGAAGGCCGAATACGACGCCGCGCATATTCCCGGCGCCGTGTTCTTCGATCACGAGCAGGTGGTCGAGCCATCCAGCACGCTGCCGCACACGTTGCCGACGCCCGAAGACTTCGCCCGCATTATCGGCGCGGCCGGCATTGCCGCAGACGATACGATCATCGTTTACGATGGACCCGGCCTGTTCACCGCGCCGCGCGTGTGGTGGATGTTGCGCACCTTCGGCGCCAAGGATGTTCGCATCCTCGAAGGCGGCTTCGACAGTTGGAAAGCGGCCGGTCGTCCGGTGACGGACGAGCTGACGCCGGTGGCCCCTTGCGTGTTCCACGTCGATCCGCACCCCGATCGTATCGCGTCTTTCGAAGACATGATGGGGATTGTCGAATCAGGCGAACGGCAGATCGCCCATGCCCGCCCTGCCGGGCGCTTCACAGGCAAAGACCCAGAGCCGCGCGAAGGCATGCGCACCGGTCACATGCCCGGCGCGCGCAGCCTGCCTGCCTTGTCGCTTGCACGCGACGGCAAGCTGCTGCCGGCGGACGAGCTGAAGGCTCGAATCGAATCGGCTGGGCTTGATCTGCAAAAGCCGATCGTGACCTCCTGCGGCTCCGGCATTACGGCTGCCGTGCTGTTTCTCGCGCTGGAATCACTCGGCCACAAAGACGTGAAGCTCTATGATGGCTCGTGGAGCGAATGGGGTTCGCGAACGGACACCCCGGTCACCACAGGCGAGGCATGAAGCACTTGTCCCAGGAGCCGCAGGAAGCGATCCCTGTCACGGTGACCTTCCTGGAAATGTTGCGGCCGCCATCAGCTTACCCGCGCATGCCTGCAAACAAGCAGCTCGCTCTGCTGCGGGCGCGCGACATGCCGCTGCATTACTACCGATACCTTATGGATCGAGTAGGCCGCAAATGGCACTGGGTTGCCATGCTTCGCTTATCTGACGAAGAGCTCGAAGCCTATCTTCGTGCACCTGGCCGCGACATACGCATCCTGTATTTGGAAGGCGCACCCGTCGGTTTCTTCGATCTTCACGCGCAAGTGCCGGACTTCGTCGATCTCGCTTATTTCGGCATGATGAGCGAAGCGATCGGGCAGGGGCTTGGACGGTGGTTCCTTGGTGCGGCGATCGAAGCCGCCTGGTCTTATCAGCCCAAGCGCGTGGTCGTGCAGACCTGCACTTTGGATCATCCCGCAGCCCTGCCGCTTTACCAGAAGCTCGGCTTTAGTCCGATCGGCCAGACGGCAAGCGTCATCCAGCCGCTTTCGGAGGCTGAAAGAGCCGCGGCGATCTTCAGCGCCTGAGGATTGTCTCTGCGGCAACAGCGAAAGCTGCGAGGAACCGCAACAGGTGCTTGACGGCGCGGGGGGTGACACCTATTGAACCGCCCTGTGCGAGGCGCGCGTTGAGGCCTCGTGGCGGAGTGGTTACGCAGAGGACTGCAAATCCTTGCACCCCGGTTCGATTCCGGGCGAGGCCTCCACCCGCGGCTCGCACAACTCAGAAATGGCGGATCCGCTTCTTGGACCCCCGAATATCTGCAAGGTCTGCGATGAGCGTCGATTTCGCTACCCAGCGGTTGAGAATGGTGGATGGGCAAGTGCGCACCACCGATGTCACCAGCCTGGAAATCATCGATGCGATGCTCGCCGTGCCGCGCGAGGACTTCGTTCCCGCCCGCAAGCGTGCACTGTCTTACATCGACGAAGATCTTGAGATTGCACCGGCAATCGGCGGCAATCCAGCGCGCTTCCTGATGGAAGCCTCGCCCTTCGCCAAGATGGTGCAGATGGCGGACATCCGCGCAAACGACTTCGTTCTGGATGTTGGAACCGGCACTGGCTACAGCGCCGCGATCCTGTCGCGTCTGGCAAGTTCCGTTGTTGCCCTGGAAAGCGATGCGACCCTGGCCGAGCATGCCACATCGGCCTTGCAGCACCTCGGCTATGACAACGTCGCCGTCGTAACCGGCCCCTTGAATGAGGGCTACCCGTCGCAGGGTCCTTACGACGTCATCGTCGTGGAGGGTTCGGTTGACGAGGTGCCGCAGGTCGTGCTCGATCAGTTGAAGGATCACGGTCGGCTGGTTGCTGTTGTTGGTCGCGGGAATTCCGGATCGGCGCGGCTTTATGTTCGCGAAGCGAAGGCTGTATCCGGCAGGCCCGTGTTCAACGCCGCCGTTCAGCCGCTGCCCGGTTTCGAAAAGCCGAAGGCTTTCCAGTTCTAAGCGTTTTCAAGTTCAGCTGAGATCGGCCACCGGCGGTTGCAGATCGCGGCACCTGTACTTGCGCCTGTGAGATCATTGCACAGCGCTTATGGTAAGGTTCTATGGAACCGTGCCCTTGCTGCAACAACAGCCGCAGCATTTATGATCGAACCCTTAACCGCGCTTTGACATTCTTGCGCAACCGCGGGTGGAAGGTATAGCCCTATGCATCGTGGACGACTGCATATTCTGAGTCCATCGTCGGCAGGTCGCGGCTATTTGGTCTAGCCGTCAATCAGTGAGGGCGCGTGTCTATTTTTTCCAAAAGTTTGTTCGCCGCATTGCTCTCCACGAGCGTGGCATTTTCTTCCGCTGCCTTCAGCGAGTCCCTGACGGGCGCGCTGGCAAAGGCTTATGAATTTAACTCGCAGCTGAATTCCGCGCGTGCCGGTGTGCGCGTGACGGATGAAGGCGTTGCTATTGCAAAGTCCGGTTACCGCCCGGTTGTCGCGGGGTTTTCCAACTACTCTCTGGCCCGCCAGTCGGGGTTTCGCCTGCAAACGGGCGGCTTCGGCGTGTCGGTGTCTCAGACGCTGTTCGACGGCTTCCAGACCCGGAACAACGTCCGTGCGGCCGAATCGCAGGTGTTCGCCCAGCGCGAAGCCTTGCGCAATTCGGAAATGAACATCCTGCAGAACGCTGTGACGGCCTATATGGACGTCATTCGCGATCGTCGCGTTGCAGCACTTTTGCAGCAGAACCTGGCCTTCCTTGAGGAGCAGGTTCGTGCAGCGAACTCCCGCTTCGAAGTGGGCGAGGGTACGCGCACCGACGTGGCTCAGGCTGATGCGACGCGGGCATCCGCCGTTGCCCAGCTCGCGGCTGCCCGCGCGCAGGCGCTCTCCAGTGCGGCGACCTATCGCCAGGTCATCGGTTCCGAACCCGATGGTTTGACCGCTGCAGCGCCCATCACCAAGCTTCTGCCATCGACGCTTGATCGTGGTATCTCGACCGCGCTGCTGGTTCATCCGGCAATCAAGTCGAACCTGCATGTGGTTGATGCCACCGAGTTCACCGTGAAAGCGGCTGAAGGCGCTTTGCTGCCGCAGTTGTCGGCAGAGGGCACGGTTCAGCGCAGCTATCGCGACTCGAGCCCGAGCACGACCCAGGACGGTGAGACCGATGCGGCAAGCCTCGGTTTGCAGCTGAACATCCCGATCTATAATGGCGGGCGCACCTCCGCGACCGTTCGTCGGAACAAGGAACAGGTTGGTCAGGCGCGCATCGACGTCGATGTCAGCCGCGACCAGGTTCGTCAGGCCGTGACGGCTGCATGGACGCAATATATCGCGGCTCAGCAGTCGATTGCCGCCAACCGCGAACTGGTGTCTGCGGCGCAGCTCGCTTTGTCCGGCGTTCAGGAAGAGCTGAATGTCGGTCAGCGCACCACGCTCGACGTGTTGGATCAGCAGGCCGACGTGATCACCGCACAGGTCAATCTCGCAAACTCCGAGCGTGACGCGGTGGTTGCGAGCTACGCAATTCTCAGCGCGACCGGTCAGCTGTTTGCTGACAAGCTCGGCCTGAAGGTCGCAGCGCACGATCCCAAAGAGCACTACAATGCTGTGAAGGATAAGTGGTTCGGTTTGCGCACCCCGGACGGTCGCTAAACCAGACCTAAAGCTCGGAGACTTGCGCGCAAATGCTGTGCGCAAGTCTCTTCATCCCGGTTTCGGGATTCACCGTTTCTTGAGGTTCGTTTACGCTCAACCCATTGATTCGGTGGCCTTGTTGCTGCCGATTGCGATGAGGCGGCGGTGTGACCATGGCGCAAGCAAACAGTGTTCAGCGTGAACCCTCCATGGAGGAGATTCTCGCCTCCATTCGCAGGATTATCGAAGACAGCGACACTGCACGCCCGGCCAATGACGGGGCTGTGGCAGATCCTGCTTTGCCGTCCGAACCGGCCGAAGTTGCTGATATAGAGACGATGCGGCTTGGTGCGCGCGAGGCAGCGTCCCCACCGCGTCCAGCACCCCAGATCGATCATTCCGCCATCGAACAAGCAAGCCTGCTGCGCGATCGGCGTATCGCCGAGGAGCTGCGTCC
>DCDI01000234.1:0-192 GCA_002316345.1 Phyllobacteriaceae bacterium UBA1059
CTTGCGCAGCGCATGGATGCGGTGATCGAAGGGTGCATCCGAGCCACGGGCCGCATCGGTCGACAAAGCGCCGGTGACAAGCGCGGTCTGGAACAGCGTTTCGGCCTCGAACAGGCCGGCCAGCGCGTAAGCCGTGGAGAACTGCGTGCCGTTGAGCAGTGCCAAGCCCTCCTTGGCGCCGAGCACGGCCGG
>DCDI01000234.1:247-17954 GCA_002316345.1 Phyllobacteriaceae bacterium UBA1059
GCGGCGCCAGATCGCCGGACGCACCGACCGAGCCCTGCGCCGGCACCACGGGAATGACGTTTTTCGCCAGCATGGCTTCCAGCAGTTCCAGCGTCTTCAGCTGAACGCCGGAAGCGCCCTGCGCCAGGCTCGCCAACTTCAACGCCATCATCAGCCGCGTGACAGCTACCGGCATCGGCACGCCGGTTCCGGCCGAATGGCTGAGCACGATGTTGCGCTGGAGCGTCGCCAGATCGGCATCGGGGATGCGCACGGACGCCAGCTTTCCGAAGCCGGTATTGATGCCGTAGACAGGCTCGCCCTTCGCCAGAATGCGCGCAATGGCGTCAGCACTGGCCTGAACCTTCGGCTTGCAGGCCGGATCAAGCGCGATATCGGCGCCGCGCCAGATCGCGCGCCAGTCGGCCAGCGAGGCGGAGCCGGGATGGATGGTGATGCTAGGCATGATGGTGCTCCGGGAATAGCGCGGACGGGGCAGGACCCCCACCCCTTACCCCTCCCCTCAAGGGGGAGGGGGATTCTGAGGTGTGGTCGCTTAATGGCAAGGCAGCAGGACGGGGCACCACAACGGCACGCGCATCCCTTACAATGAAGTAGAACGCGTCGGCGCTAGGCGGGAATGCAGTAGAAGGCAGCGCTGCGCTGACGTCCCCCTCCCCCCCCTTGAGGGGAGGGATAAAGGGTGGGGGTAACACGGTCGCCACCATCACCTCCCCCGCCAAACCCGCGCATGCAGCGGATTGAACCCAATGCGGTAAACAAGCTCAGCCGGACGCTCGATGTCCCAGATCGCCAAGTCGGCCCACTTGCCGGCTTCCAGCGTTCCCACCTCATCCTGCAGCCCCAGCGCCTGGGCAGCATGGCGGGTGACGCCGGCGATGCATTCGGCGACCGTCATCGAAAACAAGGTCGCGCCCATATTCATGGTGAGCAGCAGCGAGGTCAGCGGCGAGGTGCCGGGATTCGAGTCGGTGGCAAGCGCCATCGGCACATTGAAACGGCGGAACAGGTCAATCGGCGGCTTCTTGGTTTCGCGAATGAAATAGAACGCGCCGGGCAGGATCACGGCAACCGTGCCGCTCCTGCTCATCGCCTCCGCACCCAACGCGCTCGTATGTTCGAGATGATCGGCCGACAAAGCGCCGTAGCTTGCAGCCAAAGCCGCACCGTCGAGATCGCTGAGCTGGTCGGCATGCAGTTTAACCGGCAGGCCGAGTGCCTTGGCGGCATCGAACACCCTGGCGATCTGCTCGGGCGAAAACGCGATGCCTTCGCAGAACCCATCCACCGCATCGGCAAGACCATCGCGCGCGATCGCCGGCAGCATTTCGGACGCGACCTTCTCGATATAAGCGTCCTTGTCGCCGCCCGCTTCAACCGGCAGCGCATGGGCGCCGAGGAAGGTCGTGCGCACCGATACCTGACGTTCGGCAGCCAGCCGGCGTGCCGCGCGCAGCGACTTGGACTCGCTTTCACCGTCGAGCCCGTAGCCGGACTTCACCTCAATTGTGGTGACGCCTTCCGCCAGGAGCGCATCGAGCCGCGGCAGCGTTTCCTTCACGAGCTGATCCTCGGAAGCAGCGCGTACGCCGCGAACCGATGACACGATGCCGCCGCCGGCACGCGCGACTTCCTCGTAGCTCGCGCCGGCCAGCCGCATCTCGAACTCGTTGGCACGGTTGCCGGCATAGATGAGATGGGTGTGGCAATCGATCAGACCGGGCGTGATCCAGCGATCCTCGCAATCGATCACCTGCGCATTGCCAAGCCCCGTTGGCAGATCACTTTCCGGCCCGGCATGCACGATCCGGCCGTCCACGGCCGCCACCGCACCGCCCTCGATCTCACCCAGGCCGCCGAGATCAAGTCGTAGCGTCCCCAGCCGAGCATTGCGCCAGATGGTCGGTCGAGCGGCAGATCCGGCCATGATCACACTTCCCCGTCGGATGGTTGTTATGTATAGACATAATGAACGAACAGGCGCAGGCTTGGCAAGTGAGAAAACGAGGTGTCAGTGATGACCAGTATCCATGCTAGCCAAGCGCTGCTTTCCACCGGCTGGACCGATAATGTCAGGCTGAGCCTCGACGGTGGCCGCATTACCAGGCTGGAAACCGGCATCGCGCCTCAAGCCGGTGACGAGCACCATGCCATCCTTCTGCCGGCAATGCCGAACGTCCACAGCCACGCTTTCCAGCGCGGCATGGCGGGTCTGGCCGAGGTGCGCGGACCGGGTTCCGACAGTTTCTGGAGTTGGCGCGAGGTGATGTACCGCTTCGCGCTGACCATGACGCCCGAGGATGTCGAAGCGGTGGCCGCGCAGCTTTACGTCGAAATGCTGGAAGCAGGCTTCGGCCGCGTCGGCGAGTTCCATTACCTGCACCACCAGCCGGACGGGCGGCCTTATGCCGATATCGGCGAGCTCGCCGCACGCATCGCGTCGGCCGCCAGCGATACCGGCATCGCGCTGACGCTGCTGCCCGTCTTCTACGCCCATTCCGGCTTTGGCGGCGGAGCGCCGAACGAAGGCCAGCGCCGCTTCATCAACACCCGAGACCAGTTCGCCGCCTTGGCTGAACGCTGCGAAACGCTCACAAACGCCCTGCCGAACGGCGTCACCGGTCTCGCTCCACACAGCCTCCGCGCCGTCACTCCGGAAGAACTCGACTGGCTTGCCACTCTGCGACCGGACAAGCCGATCCACATCCACATCGCCGAACAGGTGAAGGAGGTCGAGGACTGCCTGGCCTGGTCCGGGCAGCGGCCGGTCGAGTGGCTGCTCGATCATCAGGCGGTGGACCATCGTTGGTGCATGATCCACGCCACCCACATGACACCGGCCGAGACGCAAGCCTTCGCAAAAACCGGCGCGGTGGCCGGCCTTTGCCCGATCACCGAAGCCAATCTCGGTGACGGCATGTTCGAGGGCGTGGATTTCGCCCAACACGGCGGCGCAATCGCGATCGGCTCGGATTCCAACATCGAGATCGGCGTCGGCGCCGAGTTGCGGGCGATGGAATATGCCCAGCGCCTGAAACATCGCGGCCGCAACATGCTCGTTGAACCCGGCAAGTCGAACGGAGCGGCGCTGTTCAACCGTTCGCTCGTTGGTGGCACGCAGGCGCTCGGCGTTCAAGGCGGCCTCCATGAAGGTGCGGCGGCCGATTTTGTCAGCCTCCAGGCCGATGATGTCGCGTTGGCCGGTCGCGATGGCGATGCCATCCTCGATGCCTGGATCTTCTCCGGCCGTCCGCTTGTGGACTGCGTCTGGGTCGACGGCACCAAGCAGGTCGAAGCCGGCCGCCACGCCAGGCGCGAAGCCATCGCCCAGCGCTTCACGCGCACGGTCGAGCGGCTGCTGTCCTGATGAACCGCGCCATCCCGATTCATCGCAGGATCCGTGCGGCGATCGAAGACAAGATCCTGTCCGGCGATTGGCCGCCCGGCACGCGCATCCCAGCCGAAACCGAGCTCGCCGCGACCTACAACTGCGCCCGTATGACCGTAAACAAGGCGCTGACCGAACTCGCCGCCGACGGGCTGATCGAGCGGCGGCGTAAATCCGGCAGCGTGGTGAAGCGCCCCGTTCTGCAATCGGCCGTCTTGGAAATCCACGACATCAAGGCGGAAGTGGAAGCCGCCGGCTTTGCCTATCGCTACCGGGTCGAAAAGCGAAAGGTCCGCAACGCCACCCGCCCCGATTGCGAACGCCTGCAGCTGGAAGCACCGGTTTCGGTTCTCGCCCTTTCCTGCCTCCATCTGGCGGACGATCGCCCCTTCTGCTGGGAAGACCGCCTGATCAGCCTGTCCGCTGTGCCGCAAGCGCATGATGCCAGCTTCACCCATCAATCGCCCGGCGCCTGGCTGATCGACGAAGTGCCCTGGAGTGCTGCCGAACACCGCATCAGCGCCGTCGCCGCCGACGCATCCCTGTCCGCCCTCCAACTCGCCCCCAACACCCCCTGCCTCGCCATCGAGCGCCGAACCTGGAACGCCGAGGAGCCCGTCACCCATGTGCGCCTGATCTATCCAGGCGACGCCCATGCGCTCGTGGCGCGCTTTGCGCCGTCGAAAGCCGGCTAATAATCAGGTTCTTCTGGCTACTGCCGTGACGTTGCGATAGGGTACCGCTGCATATTGAGCGGGAGGGCTTTCCATGAAGCGGTCGAGGGTCAACGCCATTCTGCGCGAGGGCGAAGCGTTTATTCGCTCGTTCAACTTCGCTATGCCGCCTTTCGCATCCTGGTCGCCGCGTGAGCTCATCGAGCGCCGGCCGGCCGGCATCATCGACGCACGGCTCGGCTGGGACATCACCGATTACGGCCAGGGCCGGTTCGACGAGATGGGCCTGTTTCTGTTCACCGTGCGCAACGGCCGCGCCGAGGATCTGACGCGCGGCACCGGCATGCTTTATGCCGAAAAGATCATGATCTCGCGCCGCGACCAGCTTTCGCCCATGCATCGCCATGTCGTAAAGGCCGAGGACATCATTAATCGGGGCGGCGGCAAGCTGGTGATCGAGCTGTTTGCCGGCGCGCCGGATGGCTCTCTCGACCGCGAAGCCGACGTCACCGTGCCGACCGATGGCGTGTTGCGCACCTTCAAGCCCGGCGGCAAGCTGGTGCTCGAACCCGGTGAAAGCGTCACGCTGATGCCCGGCGTCTGGCACGCCTTCTGGGGCGAAGGCGCGGATGTGCTGATCGGCGAGGTGTCGACGGTGAACGACGACCTCACCGACAACATCTTTGCCGAACCGATCGGGCGCTTTTCCACGATCGAGGAAGATGAAGAGCCTTACCGCCTCCTTGTTTCCGATTACGATGCGGCACTTGGCAGCCCGGCCTAAGACCATGGGCTAGGCTTGCCAGATCGCATCCGAACGCGATTTAGTAGTCTCGTAAACATCAAGCGGCCGAAAGAGCCGCCGGGGAACGAGAGACTGCATGGCGATCAAGGCTGCGATCCACCACCTCACGCATTACCGCTACGACCGTCCCGTCACGTTGGGACCGCAGATCATCCGCCTGAGACCGGCGCCGCATTCGCGCACAAGGGTGATCTCACATTCCCTGAAGGTTTCGCCGGACAACCATTTCGTCAACCTGCAGCAGGACCCCTACGGCAACTGGCAGGCACGCTTCGTGTTTCCCGAGCCGGTGCGCGAGCTGAAGATCGAGGTCGATGTCGTCGCCGACATGACGGTCTACAACCCGTTCGACTTCTTTGTGGAGCCGGAAGCCGAAAGCTTCCCCTTCACCTATCCCGCCGACATCGTGGACGACCTGTCGATCTACCGCACGCCGGAAGACGCAGGGCCGAAGCTACAGGCTTTCCTCGACACGATCGAGCGCGAGGCGCCGTCCACCGTCAACTTCCTGGTCGATCTCAACACCCGCATTTCCCGCGAGATCGCTTATCTCATCCGCATGGAAGCGGGCGTGCAGACGCCGGAGGAAACGCTGGAGCGCGCATCCGGCTCGTGCCGGGACTCGTCCTGGTTGCTGGTGCAGGTGCTGCGCCATCTCGGCTTTGCGGCGCGCTTCGTGTCCGGTTATCTCGTTCAGCTGAAGCCCGACCTTGTGTCGCTGGATGGACCGGCGGGCACCGCCGTCGACTTCACCGATCTGCATGCCTGGGCGGAAGTCTATCTGCCCGGCGCAGGCTGGATCGGCTTCGACCCGACCTCGGGTCTGCTTACCGGCGAAAGCCACATTCCGCTTGCCGCCACGCCGCACTACCGGAATGCGGCACCCATCAGCGGTCTGGCGAGCTTTGCCGAAGTCGATTTCGCCTTCGACATGCGCGTTGACCGCGTGGCCGAACATGCGCGCATCACCAAGCCGTTTTCGGACGAAGCCTGGGCCGAACTCGACGCGCTCGGTCACGCCATTGATGCCGAATTGCAAGCAGAGGACGTGCGCCTTACGATGGGCGGCGAGCCGACCTTCGTGTCGATCGACGACTTCGAATCTGCGGAATGGAACACGGCTGCCGTCGGTCCCACCAAGCGCGACAAGGCCGACCAGCTAATCCGCCGCTTGCGCGAAAAGTTCGCGCCGGGCGGCTTCCTGCATTACGGTCAGGGCAAGTGGTATCCCGGCGAAACCCTGCCGCGCTGGACCTTCTCGCTTTACTGGCGCAAGGACGGCGAGGCCATCTGGACCGATCCCGACCTCATCGCTACCGAAACAGCCCAAACCAGGGCCGGCCCGCGCGAGGCGGAAGCGCTGACCGCCGCCATCGCCGAACATCTCGATCTGCCGACCGACGCGGTTGCGCCCGCTTATGAGGACCCCGCCGAATGGGTGCTTCGCGAGGGCAACCTGCCTCGCAATGTCGATCCCAATAATTCGGAACTCGCCGATGCCGAAGCGCGCAATCGCATGGCGCGCGTCTTCGAGCGCGGTTTGAACAAGCCGTCCGGCTACGTCCTGCCGGTGCAGCGCTGGAACGCGCAGGCATCCGGCCATCGCTGGCAGACGGAAAAGTGGAAGACGCGGCGCGGCAAGCTGTTCCTGGTGCCGGGTGACTCACCTGTCGGCTATCGCCTGCCCTTGAGCGCGTTGGAACACATCCCGCCGGCCCGCTTCCCCTTCATCGTGCCGACCGATCCCTCCATCGACCGCGCGCCCTTGCCGCCGCGCAGCGCCCTTTCCGCGCCCGGTTCGCAGAACCAACAGGGCGATGATCGCAATCTGCCGGAAGCCTCGTTCGAGGCAGGCACCACGACACAGAACCAGATCGAGCAGACCGCCTCCACCATCGAAGGCGTCGTGCGTACGGCGATCTCCGTGGAACCGCGCGATGGCCGTCTTTGCGTCTTCATGCCGCCGGTGGAAGCGCTGGAGGATTACCTTGAGCTAATCGCCGCAGCGGAAGAAGCCGCCAAAAAGATCGGCCTGCCCGTTCATATCGAAGGCTATGCTCCGCCGCAGGACCCGCGTNNNNACGGCGCCGACAAGTTCATGATCGACGGCCGCCACACCGGCACCGGCGGCGGCAACCATGTCGTGGTGGGCGGCGCAACGCCGATGGACAGCCCGTTCCTGCGCCGGCCTGATCTGCTGAAGAGCCTCGTGCTTTATTGGCAGCGCCACCCCGCTTTGTCCTACCTGTTTTCCGGCCTGTTCATCGGCCCGACCAGCCAGGCGCCACGCGTCGATGAAGCACGCCATGACGCGCTTTACGAGCTGGAAACGGCGCTCGCACAGGTGCCCAAGCCCGGTGAGGGTCTGGCACCTGCGCCCTGGCTGGTGGACCGTCTGTTCCGCAACCTGCTGGTGGATGTCACCGGCAACACGCATCGCTCCGAAATCTGCATCGACAAGCTGTTTTCGCCCGATGGTCCGACCGGCCGGCTAGGGCTCGTGGAATTCCGTGGCTTCGAGATGCCGCCCTCTCCTCGTATGAGCCTTGCCCAGCAATTGCTGGTCCGCGCCATCATTGCCCGCCTGTGGAAAGCTCCGCTTGATGGCAATTTCGTGCGCTGGGGAACCGCTCTGCATGACCGCTTCATGCTGCCGCATTACGTCTGGGCCGATTTCCGCGGCGTGCTGGCCGATCTCACCCGCCATGGTTTTCCGGTCAAAGCCGAATGGTTCGAAGCGCTGCTCGAGTTCCGCTTCCCCTTCTGCGGCGAGGTGGAAACCGAAGGCCTTCGCCTCGAGATCCGGCAAGCGCTGGAGCCGTGGAACGTACTTGGAGAGACCGGCGCGATCGGCGGAACGGTGCGGTATGTCGACTCCTCCGTCGAACGCGTGCAGGTGCGCGCCGAAGGCTTCAACCCCGAGCGCCACGGCGTGCTATGCAACGGCCGCGCCGTGCCCCTGCAGCCAACGGAAACGAACGGCACCTTCGTCGCCGGCGTGCGCTTCAAGGCCTGGCAGCCCTCATCCGGCCTGCACCCGACGCGCCCGGTGGATGCACCGCTCACTTTCGACATCTTCGACCGCTGGTCGGGCCGCGCGCTCGGCGGCTGCGTCTACCATGTCGCGCATCCCGGCGGGCGCAACTACGACACGTTCCCGGTCAACACCAACGAGGCCGAAGCGCGTCGCCTCGCCCGCTTCATCCCCTATGGCCACACACCGGGTTCAGCCACGTTCCGGTCTGAACAACCATCGCGTGAATTTCCGCACACGCTCGACTTACGTCGTCCGGCTGATATCTAAGCTTTTCCAGCAAAAGTGCGCAGCGGATTTGCGTCCGGAAATGCTTGGAAATAAAGGGGCTAGAGCATTGATGGTGAGACTTTTCCCGCGATCAGTGCNNTAGGGCTGGCGCGCTCTTATCGCCCGTTCCCCGGCGTCTTTGACGAGATGATGGCGGCGGATGGAACCGTGCGCCCGGCGTGGCAGCCGCTGATGGACGCGCTGAACGGCCTCAAGGCGGACGAGATCAGCCGCCGCTTTGCCAGAGCCGACCGCTATCTCAGCGATGCCGGCGTTTTTTACCGGCTTTACAACGGCGGCGGCGCGACCGAGCGGCAGTGGCCACTGTCGCATCTGCCGCTGATCCTCGACGAAGCGGAATGGCAGGCCATCGCCGCCGGCCTCACCCAGCGCGCCGACCTCCTTGAAGCACTTTGCGCCGACATCTACGGTGACAACCGCATGGTGGCGGAAGGCCTGCTGCCGCCTGAACTGATCGCCGACAATCCCGAATGGCTGCGCCCGATGGTCGGCCACACGCCATCAGGTGGCCACTTCCTCCACTTCTTGGGCTTCGAGCTCGGCCGCGACCGTGACGGTCGCTGGCGGGTTCTCGGCGACCGCACGCAGGCGCCATCTGGCGCTGGCTTTGCGCTGGAAAACCGCGTCGCCATCACCCGCGCCTTCGGCGACACCCACAGCGCGATGAATGTCCATCGCTTAGCTGGCTTCTTTCGCGACTTCCGCGAGCATCTTTCCGGCCTACGCCGCAGCGCTGATGAAGCGATCGCCATCATCACGCCCGGCCCGCTCAACGACACCTATTTCGAACACGCTTATATCGCCCGCTATCTCGGCTTCCCCCTGCTCGAGGGCGAGGACCTAGCGGTGGTTGACGGCAAGGTCAACGTCCGCACGGTGTCCGGTCTCAAGCCGCTTGGCGTACTTTGGCGCCGACTCGATGCCGCCTTCACCGATCCGCTGGAGTTCCGTGCCGATTCACGCATCGGCACGCCGGGTCTGGCCGGCGCGTTGCGCGACAAGCAAGCCGCCATGGTCAATGCGCTCGGCTCCGGCATCCTGGAAACGCGGGCACTGCTTGCCTTTTTGCCGGCCCTGGCCGAACGTCTCGTCGGCGAAGACCTGAAGCTTCCCAATATCGCGACCTGGTGGTGCGGGCAGCCAACCGAAGCTGCATTCGTCCAGGAGCGCTTTGACGATCTCCTGATCGGCCCCGCCGTCGCCACCGGCCTGCCGGTGGAAGATGGCATCACGAAGCTCGGCGCTGCCATGACGGCGACGGCCCGCCAGGCTGCCTTGCATGATCTGGCTGTGAACGGCAGAAGCACGGTCGGCCAGGAAGCCATTGCGCTCTCCACCATGCCGGTCAACCTGCGCAGCCGCCTGGTGCCGCGCCCCGTGGTTCTGCGTGTGTATGCGGCGCGCACCGCAGAGGGCTGGACGATCATGCCCGGCGGTCTGGCGCGCATTGCTCAAACCACCGATCCCGCGGCAATCGCCTTGCAGCGCGGCGGCCGAGTGGCCGATGTGTGGGTGACGAGCCCCAAGCCCGTCGATCAGGTCACCCTGATGAGCCGCGAAGGCGATGAGGTTGTGCGCACGCCGCAGGGCCTGCTGCCCTCGCGCACCGCTGACAACCTGTTCTGGCTCGGTCGCTACGTCGAGCGCGCCGAAGACACGGTGCGCATCTTGCGCGCTTACAACAGCCGCCTCGCCGAGCGCCCTGATGACCGCTCCGGTCTTCTTGCTATGACCGCAGGCTATCTCAAGCCTCTTGGCACCGATCCTACCCGCGGCATCCCCGCTTCACTTGTGGATGCGATCGACGACGTCCAGCATACGGCCGCGCGCGTCCGCGACCGCTTTTCGCCCGATGGCTGGCTCGCTCTGCGCGACCTGTCCAAGGCGGTCGGGCAGTTCGCGCCCAAAATTCAGCCCGGCGACGATGCGGCGCGCGCCATGACCGTGATCCTGCGCAAGCTCACCGGCTTTTCAGGCTTGGTGCATGAAAACATGGTGCGCTTCACCGGCTGGCGCTTTCTGGAAATTGGCCGCCGCCTCGAACGCGCAATTCAGATGGCGCGCTCGATCGACACCTTCGCCGACAGGGACGCTCCCGACGGCGCGCTCGATATGCTGCTGGAGATCGGCGACAGCACCATCACCCATCGCCGGCGTTATTCCATGACCTTCCGCGCGCTGTCTCATATCGACCTTCTTGCGCTCGATCCGCTCAACCCCCGCTCGATCCTGTTCCAGCTGGCCGAGTTGAAAGCGCAGATCGAACTTCTGCCATCGCGCGGCGAGACTTCTGCCCGTTCGCCGTTACGTCTCGAAGCCCTGCGCCTGCACACCGCGCTCGCGGTACGCGAACCCGCGGCCATCGACCGCGCCGTGCTGGACACGCTGCGCAACGATCTCGCCGGCCTGTCGAACCTCCTCACCGCGACCTATTTCCGCTGATGCTTTACGACATTCGTCTCAGCCTGCGTTACGATTACGGCTATCCCGTCGCCGGCGGACGCCATCTGCTGCGCGTCACGCCGCCTACCCTGCCCGGCATCCAGACGGTGGTTGCCAATTCCCTATCGGTTTCGCCGGAACCGGGAGAGCGCCGCGACGCAACCGATTTCTTCGGCAATGCAAGCACGGCGCTCGGCTTCAACAAGCCGCATGACGATCTCGAGCTCGTCATGTGTGCGCGGGTCAAGGTTGAGCGCCAGACCGCGGCCTTCGACATGTCGCCCGACATCGAAGGACTGGCCGGAGAGATCGCCGCTGTGCGCTCACTCGGCGCCCATTCACCGCATCACTTTCGCAGCCAAACCGAGCGCCTGCCCCACGTTCCCGACATCGCCGCCTATGCACAGACAAGCCGCGCCGCCGGCCGCTCGGTGCGCGCCACGGTCGAGGATCTCGGCCGCCGCATCTACAACGACTTCGCCTATGATCCCGACGCCACGCGCGTGGACACGCCCATCACGGAAGCCTTCGCGCTCAGACGCGGCGTTTGCCAGGACTTTGCCCACATCATGATTGCCGCCTGCCATACGCTTGGCATCCCCGCCGGCTATGTCAGCGGCTTCATCCGCACCATCCCGCCGGAGGGGCAGGAGCGGCTCGAAGGCGCGGACGCCATGATTGCCTGGGTCCGCGCCTGGTGCGGCCGCGAAGCCGGCTGGGTGGAGTTCGATCCCACCAACGACATGGCCGCATCCGACGACCACATCATCGTCGCCACGGGGCGAGATTACCGCGACGTGTCCCCCATCATCGGCGTGCTCCAGGCCGGCGGCCGGCACAAGACTGACCAGAGCGTGGATGTGAAGCCGGTAACGGAAGGCTGAACGCGCTTCTGGTAGAAGCGGTGGAAATCCTCTCGGGTGGATTCACTCTGCATGGGGATCGCCTTAAGATTGCGCCGCATCGCCTCCCAGCTAAATTTTGCCGCAAGGGTTGCGATTTTTCCCGTTTGGCCCTAGGTGAAGCGCATCTGTCGACCGTGTTGGATTCTTATGGGTCCTGTTCCGGTCGCCTAGCCCGGAAAATTCGACCAAAAAGACCAAGGGGTCAGTCATTGCAGGTTCTCGTCCGTGACAACAATGTGGAGCAGGCGCTCCGCGTTCTGAAGAAGAAATTGCAGCGCGAAGGCGTGTTCCGCGAGATGAAGGCGCGCCGCTCCTTCGAGAAGCCGTCCGAGCGCCGTGCGCGCGAAAAGGCTGAAGCCGTGAGCCGCAGCCGCAAGGCCGCTCGCAAGCTCGCCCAGCGCGAAGGCCTGATCGCAGCGCCGAAGAAGAAGCTCCGTGAGCCCCGTCCGGGCCAGGGCGGTGCAGGCCAGGGCGCAGCACCGAGCGCCGGCCGCGCATAAAGCGCTTCATATCGTTGAATTGAAACCGCGCCGTTGGATCTCCAGCGGCGCGGTTTCTTTGCGTGTTGAGCGGCACGGTCTGTAGATCGCCAACTTATCGGCTTTGACCTGCGCCCTTTCTCGCAAGCACACCTCACCGCAAAAGCAAAAACCGCACCGTTGGATCTCCCACGGCGCGGTTTTCTTACTTGGCGGTGACCGGCGATGTTAGCCGATCACGAAGTTTCACAGCAGCTTCACGTTCAACAGCGCGATGATGATCGCGATCAGGTAGGCGCAGACCGACAACCAGCGCGGCGCCACCAAGGCGCCCATCTTGGTCTTGTCGGCCGTGAACATCACCAGCGGAAACACCGCAAACGACAGCTGCAGGCTGAGCACGACCTGGGTCAGGATCAGCAGTTCGGCCGTGCCCGCTTCGCCATACCAGACCGTGACCAGAGCTGCCGGAACGATCGCAATGGCGCGCGTGATGAGGCGGCGCAGCCAGGGTGCGAATTTCAGTTGGAGGAAGCCCTCCATTACGATCTGACCGGCGATTGTCGCCGTCACCGTCGAGTTCAAGCCGCAGCACAAGAGTGCGATACNNCAGGGTCGGCGCCAGTGCCGCTCCAAGCACCGGGTTCAGCAACGCATGGGCTTCGCCCAATTCGGCCACTTCGGTTCGGCCGGTAGCTGAAACGCCGCTGCTGCCAGGATCAGGATTGACGCGTTGATCAACAGCGCGAACATCAAGGCGACCGTGGAATCGATCGTGGCAAAGCGGATCGCCTGCCGCTTCTCGGGCAACGTGTCGCCGTAAGCGCGGGTCTGCACAATGCCGGAATGCAGATACAGATTATGCGGCATCACGGTCGCACCGAGAATGCCCAATGCGAGGTAGAGCATTTCGGGGTTGGTCACGATCTCGGTGGTCGGCGCAAAGCCGCGGATCACCTCGCCCCAATTCGGGTCGGCCATGGCGATCTGAATGCCGAAACACACGGCGATGACGCCCAGCAGCGCAATGATGAAGGCTTCCACCCAGCGAAAGCCGAGCTTCTGCAGGTACAGGATCAGGAACACGTCGAGCGCAGTGATCACGACGCCGATTTCGAGCGGAATGCCGAAGATCAGATTGAGGCCGATCGCCGTGCCGATCACTTCCGCGATGTCGGTGGCGATGATGGCGATTTCAGCCAGCGCCCAGAGCGTNNAACCGATCGCGGAAAGGCATCGCGGCAAGCCTGCGCGAGATCGCGGCCGGAAGCGATGGCGAGACGCGCGCAGAGCGATTGCAGCACGATCGCCATGATGTTGGACACCAGCGCCACGGTCAGCAGTGTGTAACCAAACTTCGATCCACCTGCGAGCGAGGTCGCCCAGTTGCCGGGGTCCATGTAGCCGACCGCAACAAGGTAGCCGGGACCGATGAACGCGAAGGCTCGTTTCCAGATGGGGCCATGCCGTCTGACCGGCACGCTGCCGTGAACATCGGAAAGCGAAAGCTCGCCGCCGGATTTGCGCCAGCCGGTTGCCGTGTTGGGTGCGTCCATGGAGGGTCTTCCAGTCAGAAGTGCCGTATCGCACTCCATCTAGATCAGGCCTCCCCATCCGTCAATGCAGTTGCAAATCATTTGCAATAAGAAGCCAGATGACAATTTTTGCAACTGGCGTCGGAGTACCGCATAATGGCGGCATGACTGAACCAGTGATTCACAAGCGGGACTATGAAGGCGAGTTGAAGCGCGCCGGCGTGCGATTGACCCGGCCGCGACGCGTCATAGTCGGCCTGCTCACGCAAACCGAAGATCATCCCGACGCGCTGGAAATCTTCCGCCGCGCTTCCGCGATCGACCCGAGCATCTCGCTCTCGACTGTTTATCGCACGATGAAGCTGCTCGAAGGCCTCGGCGCCATCCACCGCCACGCCTTCGAGGGCGGCCCCTCGCGCTTCGAACAAGCAGGCGGCGATCACCACGACCACCTGATCGATCTCGACACGGGTGATGTCATCGAGTTCAAGTCGGAACGGATCGAAGCCCTGCAAGCCGAGATCGCCGAGCGTCTCGGCTATGACATCGTCCATCACCGGCTCGAGCTTTACGGAAGAAAGCGGAAGGCTGTTTGAGCAGACGGGAAAACCTTCCGCTCCCTTCACAATTCCGAAGCTCCCTTGCCTAGCAATTTTCATTTTTGATTGGCATACTGTGCCTATCAAAATCTGGAAATGATAGGGATGATGTCTCTCGGCAGCATTGCGATGAGCGCCTACACCGATCTTGTGAGACTGTTGAGAGACGATGCAGTCTCCAGCATCAAGGGCAAACCGACGCTGAAACAGCGCGGCAATAAGGCCTACTGGTATGCGGCGCGCCGTGTCGGATCAGAGATGCGCTTCTTCTACATCGGCGAAGACAGCGCCGAGACGCGCACGCGCATACACCGCATTGAGGCGCTGCACGCGACAGCAAGAGAGCGCCAGGCTGAGCGGGCGCGGCTGGTCCGTCTGCTGCGGGCAGAGGGTTTGACACCGACAGATAGGGCGACCGGGTCCATCTTGTCCGCCATGGCAGACGCCGGGACGTTTCGGCTCGGCGGCACAATGGTTGGCACGAACGCATTCCGCCTGTACGAAGGCGAGCTTGGCATCCGCTTGCCGTTAGGCGGAATGGCAAACACCGGCGACATCGATGTTGCCCAATTCGAAAAGCTCAGCATCGCATTGGAGGATCAGGTCGACCCCGGCTTGGTTGAAACGTTCGCGGCGCTGAAGTTCGCCCCTTTGCCGGGGCTAGACCCACGTCATACCTGGCGCTGGGCTCAGGGTGGCAGTGGCCAGTTGGTCGAGTTCCTCACGCCGGCGTTCGGTGAGGAAACCATCCGCGACCTGCCCGCTTTAGGCGTCAACGCACAGGCGCTGAACTACCTCAATTTCCTCATCGCCGAGCCGATCCACGCTGCGGCCATCTACCGAGCCGGCGTTCTGGTGCAGGTGCCTCGCCCCGAACGGTATGCGATCCACAAGCTGATCGTCGCCGATCGTCGGCGTGAAGGTGACGGGAGCTTGAAAGCATCGAAGGACAGGGAGCAGGCTGCGTTTTTGATCGAAGCGATGGCCGAAGACCGGCCTGGCGATCTGCTCTGGGCCTATCGCACAGCAATAGCGGTTGGCCCCCGCTGGCGCGAACACCTAGCGAACTCCCTGATGCGTATGCCCGACACCAGGAACATCCTGCAGAGCCTCTAGGGCACGTTCGGTGGTGGTGAGGATGGGCACGACAACTTCAACCGAAAGGCACTCGGCCAACCCATCCATCGCAATCGCGCATAGCTCCTGCCCGATGCGGCTGGTTGACGCGGCCGTGTCGATGACCAACATCCGCTAACTCCGACCTCGACCCTTGCTGGCGTCCCCATTGCTGGCGTCCCTTGGCCGGAAACATAGGAGACAGCCATGGAAGCGGAAATCGGCCTGATCGGGCTCGGAACAATGGGCTCCAATCTCGCCCTCAACATCGCCGAAAAAGGTCACGACATCGCGGTCTTCAACCGCACGACGGCCAAGACCGGCGCATTCTTTGAAGCGGCCGGCGAGCTTCGCTCCAACATCATTCCCTGCACCAGCCTTGAAGAATTCGTCCAAGCGATCCGCCCGCCGCGCCCCATCATCCTGATGATCAATGCCGGCCAGCCCGTGGACGACCAGATCGAGGCGCTGAAGCCGCTGCTGTCGCACGACGACATCGTGATCGATGCCGGCAATGCCAATTTCCGAGACACGATGCGCCGCAATGGCGTGCTTGACGGTACCGGGCTGAACTTCATCGGCATGGGCGTGTCCGGCGGCGAGGTCGGCGCGCGGCACGGGCCTTCGATCATGGTGGGCGGCGCGGAAGCCTCCTACAAGCGCATCGAACAGGTGCTGCTCGACATTTCCGTCCAGTATGAGGGGCAGGCTTGCTGCGCCTGGCTCGGCGAAAACGGCGCCGGCCATTTCGTGAAGACCATCCATAACGGCATCGAATATGCCGACATGCAGATGATCGCCGAAATCTACGGCATCATGCGCGATGGCCTCGGCATGGCGCCGAAGGACATGGCGCCGGTCTTCGCCGGCTGGAACGAAGGCCGGCTGAACTCCTACCTGATCGAGATCACCGCCGCCGTGCTCGACACCGAAGATGCCGAAACCGGCAAACCGATCGTCGACATCATCCTCGACCGTGCCGGCCAGAAAGGCACCGGACGCTGGTCGGCCATCGAGGCGCAGCAGCTCGGCATCCCCGCCACCGGAATCGAAGCGGCGGTAGCCGCGCGCAGCCTGTCGGCGCTGAAAAACGAGCGCGAAGTCGCCGAAAAGGCTTACGGCTCGCTCGGTGAGGCGCTGAAGCGCGACGCGGCCCTGCTTGAGGATCTGGAACTGGCACTGCTGGCCGGCAAGATTGCAGCCTATGCGCAGGGTTTTGCGGTGATGAGCGGCGCGTCCGCGGATTACAAGTGGAACCTGCCCCTGCCCGAGATCGCCCGGATCTGGCGCGCGGGCTGCATTATCCGCTCGCAGTTCCTGTCCACCATCGCGGATGCATTTGAAGGCGCGGACAAGGAAACCAACCTTCTGGTCGTGCCGGCCTTTGTGGAAATGATGCGCGGAGCGCAAGCCGGTTTGCGTCGGGTCGTCGCCCGCGCAGCTGCTGCCGGACTTCCCGTCCCGGCACTCTCTTCGGCTTTGTCTTATTTCGACATGTACCGTCAGGGTCGCGGCACGGCCAACCTGATTCAGGGCCAGCGCGATTATTTCGGCGCCCATTCCTTCGAGCGCATCGACAAGCCCGGCGCCTTCCACGGGCCTTGGGGTATCAGCGCAATTTGATTGCGCGTGGGGCATCAGCGCGATTAAACGACGGCCCGGCTGGTCTTCGCTCGTCAAACGGCTACATGCGTGATCGACCCCAGGGAGATCGCGCATGACCTACAAGCCCGCCGAGACGCGTTACGACGCCATGATCTACAACCGGTGCGGCCGCTCCGGTTTGAAGCTGCCGGCCATTTCGCTTGGCCTATGGCACAATTTTGGTGAGGACACGCCTCATCAGACCAAGCGCGCGATCTGCCAGCAGGCGTTCGATCTCGGCATCACCCATTTCGACCTCGCTAATAATTATGGCCCGCCGCCCGGTTCGGCCGAAACCGCCTTCGGCGAGATCCTACGCACCGACTTTGCCGGCTTCCGCGATGAACTGATCATTTCCTCCAAGGCCGGCTGGGACATGTGGCCGGGGCCATACGGCAATCTCGGCAGCCGCAAATATCTGCTGGCCAGCCTCGACCAAAGCCTCGCCCGTATGGGTCTCGATTACGTCGACATCTTCTATTCACACCGCTTCGATCCCGATACGCCCTTGGAAGAAACGATGGGCGCGCTCGATCAGGCCGTGCGTTCAGGCAAGGCACTTTATGCCGGCATCTCGTCCTACAACTCCAAGCGCACACGTGAAGCGGTGGCCATTCTGCGCGATCTCGGCACGCCCCTGCTGATTCATCAGCACGCTTATTCCATGCTCAATCGCTGGGTGGAGGATGATGGCTTGCTGGACACGCTGGACGATGTCGGCACCGGCTCGATCGTGTTCACGCCACTGGCGCAGGGCATGCTGACGGACAAATACATCTCCGGCAAAGCGGAGGG
>DCDI01000156.1 GCA_002316345.1 Phyllobacteriaceae bacterium UBA1059
CAGGAGTGAGCAGCGCAGATCGCGTTGCAGCGCTTGCGTGTGCTGCGACAGGCCGGACACGAGGATGAGCGGCGCGCCGTCGCAATCACTGGCAACGGCGACGCGGCTGACGAAGGGACTGCCATCCGCCGCATCGAGCACCGCTAATGCGCCGAAGCGCGCCGTGCGCATCAGCGTCTTGGCCAAACGCACCGCCTCGCTGTCCAGCGGGCGAAGCACGNNGCTTTCGGGCTTCGCCATGGGTGCTTACCGCGGCGCCATGCGGATCGCGCCGTCCAGGCGGATCACTTCGCCGTTGAGCATGCGGTTGCCGATGATGTGGAGGGCGAGGTCGGCATATTCCGAGGGCTGACCCAACCGCGACGGGAAGGGCACCTGTTCGCCCAGCGACTTCTGCGCGTTTTCCGGCAGGCTCGCCATCATCGGTGTCCAAAAAATGCCGGGCGCAATGGTCATCACGCGAATGCCGTCGCGTGCCAGATCCCTAGCGATCGGCAGGGTCATGCCGACGATGCCGCCCTTGGATGCGGAGTATGCGGCTTGGCCGACCTGGCCGTCGTAGGCGGCAACCGAAGCGGTGTTGATGATGACGCCGCGCTCGCCGTCTTCCTGCGGCTCGGCATGGCGCATACGGTCCGCAACCAGGCGGATGACGTTGAAGGTGCCGAGCAGGTTGATCTCGATGACTCGGCGGTAAGTGTCGAGCGGATGCGGGCCTTCCTTGCCGAGCGTCTTGGACGCCAGAACGATGCCGGCGCAGTTCACCAGCACTCGCGGGATGCCGAGCTTGTCGGCAACTTCCGCGACGGCGGCCGTCGCGCTTTCGTCGCTGGACACGTCGCATTTCACTGCAAGACCGCCGATCTCGCTTGCTACCTTTTCCGCACGGTCTATGCCGACATCGAACAGCGCGACCTTGGCGCCCATTGCAGCCATTGCGCGTGCTGTGGCTTCGCCCAATCCAGAACCGCCGCCGGTGACGATCGCAACTTGACCCGAAAGGTTCATTACCTTCTCCCGTTCCTCTCGCCTGATCTCGTGAGATCATGGCCCCGCCGCTGTTTAAGGCAAAGCTGCCTTCGATCAAACGAAAAGTCGTTTGATCGAAGCAGGGTGGTGTTCAACTCCGGCGGGGCGGATTGGAAGCCGCTCGCGGGTTCCTCAGGCGCGCCGCACCATGGCGTGCAGCACATCCTGGATGCCGATCAACCCGACAAAGCGAGACTGCTCATCGAACAGGGCCACGGGTGCGGTGTTCGAGCGCTGCATGGCGAGCATCACGGTCTTCAACGAGGTGCCCGGCTTTGCCCAGTAAACCCGCGGCGCGTCTGCGGGCAGGGGTTCGTTGTCGTCGCAGGAGGTCCAGACGGCGGGCTGGCCGTTCCGCTCTGCCGCGGCGACCAGCCCGTCGGTGTCGATCTTGAAGCGGGTGGTTTCGCGGCGATCGAGCCACAGCCATCCGTTGCCACCGGCGTCTTCCAGATCGCGCTTGTCGCGCATCACGTTCCAGGCGGTCAGAACCGAGAGCGGGTTCACATTGGCGATGAACTCGCGGACATAATCATTGGCGGGATTGAGCACGATCTCTTCCGGCGCGCCGGTTTGCACGATACGCCCGCCTTCCATGATGGTGATCTTGGAGCCGATCTTGAGCGCTTCCTCAAGGTCGTGGCTGACGAAGACAATGGTCTTTTTCAGCTTCGCCTGCAGCATCAGGAGTTCGTCCTGCAACTTGGTGCGGATCAGCGGATCGAGGGCGGAAAACGGTTCGTCCATGAGCAGGATCGGCGCTTGCGTAGCGAAGGCGCGCGCAAGGCCGACGCGCTGCTGCATGCCGCCGGACAACTCATGCGCATATTTGCCGGCCCATTTGTCGAGACCGACCAAAGCGAGTTGCTCGGCCACACGCGTTTTGCGCTCGGCCTGTGGGACGCCCGCGAGTTCAAGCCCGAAGCCGACATTTTCCTCGACCGTGCGCCAAGGCAGGAGGGCAAATTGCTGGAACACCATGGCCACGCGGCTTTGCCGGATCTGGCGCAAAGCGCGATTATCGCATGTGACGACATCCACCATGCGGTCATCGTTTTTGACGAAGACATGGCCGCGCGTCGGCACATTCAGCCGGTTGACGGCGCGCAGTAGCGTCGACTTGCCGGAGCCCGACAGGCCCATCAGCACGGAAATCTCGCCTTCTTCCACGGTGAGATTGGCGCCGGCGCAGCCGAGAACAGCGCCGGTTGCGGACAGGATGTCTTCGCGCGTGGCGCCCTTGTCCACCATGCCGAGTGCGCGTTGGCGCTGGTTTGCGTCGCCGAAAATGATGTCGACGTTCTGGAAATCGACTGCGGTGCTCAACGGGCCGCTCCCGTGCGGATGCGCGACATGCGGTCGAGAATGATGGCGAGCACGACGATGGCGAGACCGGCTTCGAGGCCGAGCGGGATGTTGACCGAATTCAGCGCGCGCACCACCGGCTTGCCGAGGCCATTCGCGCCGATCAGCGCGGCGATTACCACCATGGACAGGCACAGCATGATGCATTGGGTGAGGCCCGCCATGATGGTGGGCAGCGCCGCCGGCAGTTCCACCTTCCACAACAGCTGCCGCTTCGTGGCGCCGAAGGCCTCGCCGGCTTCCAACATCGGTACGGGCACGGATTTGATGCCGAGATAGGTCAGGCGGATGGGGGCAGGGGCGGCGAAGATCACGGTGACGATGACGCCGGGCGCGACCCCGAGGCCGAACAGGATCAGCACTGGAATGAGATAAACGAAGGTTGGCAGCGTCTGCATCAAGTCGAGCACAGGCTGCAGCCAGGTATAAGCGCGCTCGTGATGAGCAGCCCAGATGCCGATCGGAACGCCGATCGCCATGGAAACGGCAGCGGCCGACACCACCAGCACCAGCGTTTCCACCGTTGCGGCCCAGAGGCCCTGGTTGAGGATGAACAGAAGACCGAGCGCTGTGCCCAGCGCCAGCTGCCAAGACCGTTGCAAGACATAGGACAGCGCGACGATCAGGGCGATCAAGGCCAAAGGCGGCAGCCAAAGGAGGCCGCTGGTTGCGCCGGACAGGATGGAGGTGATGCCGGTTGCCAGCGAGTCGAAGAACCAGGCGAAGTTGGAGGTCAGATAATCGAAGAACAGCTTGCCCCAGCGGCCCACGGGGATCTTCGTGGTCAGGATTTCGCCGAGTTCACTGATCCAGCCTTGATCGGTCTCCATTGGTCCTCTTCAGTTCCATTGCATGCGGCGGCGGCCTTTGGTGCGGCCGCCGCAGTCTTCCAGGTGCCTCTTAGCCGCCGATGGCGGTCTTGACGGCTGCCGCAGCATCGCCGCCGTCGAAGGTGGTGACACCCTTCAACCAGGGCGTCACGGCATCCGGGTTCTTCTTCAGCCAGGCGGTGGCAGCTTCCTTGGGATCGGTGCCGTCGTTGAGGATGGCGCCCATGATCTCGTTTTCCATAGACAGCGAGAAAACCATGTTCTTCAGGAGCGCGCCGATGTTCGGGCATTCGGTGGTGTAGCCGGCGCGGACATTGGTGTGGACCGTGGCGCCGCCAAAGTTGGGGCCGAAGACCTCATCGCCGCCGGACAGATATTCCAGCTCGAAATTGGCGTTCATCGGATGCGGCTCCCAGCCCAAGAAGACGATGTCCTTCTTGGAATAGGCGGCGCGCTGCACTTCCGAGAGCATGCCGGCTTCCGAGCTTTCCACCAGTTCGAAGCCCTTGAGGTCAAACTTGCCGGCCGAAATCATTTCCAGGATCAAACGGTTACCGTCGTTGCCGGGCTCGATGCCGTAGATCTTGTTGTCGAGCTTGTCCTTGTTCTTGGCGATGTCGGCAAAGGTCTTGAGGCCGGCGTCGAACGTTGATTTCGGCACGGCCAGCGTGTATTTCGCGCCTTCCAGATTGGTGGTGATGGTTTCCACCGACTTGTCGTCGCGATAGGCCGCGATGTCGCCTTCCATGGTCGGCATCCAGTTGCCGAGGAAGACGTCGATGTCCTTGTTCTTCAAGGACGCGAAGGTCACCGGCACAGACAGGATCTGGGTGTTCGGTTCGTAGCCGAGCGCTTCGACGATCACGGAGGCGGTCGCGGTGGTGGCGGTGATATCGGTCCAGCCGACATCGGAGAAGCGCACCGCCTTGCAGCTTTCAGGTTCGGCGGCTTGTGCGGCGCTAGCGGCGAAGGCCGTGAGCAAAAGGGCCGAAGATACAAGTTTGACGGTACGCGACATCAAAATCTCCCATTGATGGCAAAAACGGCGGTTGGCTTTTCTCGCACGGCGTTGATGGCGTGCCGATCATTTTGCCGATGCCGCAATTTGCGGCAAACGAACCATCAAAACGCTGCACTTGCAAGCCGGATAGGGCAAATCGCAGCGCAGAACACCCAAATGGCGGCATGCACTTTTGCAAAAGCGGCGCTTCGGCGTAGAAGGCGCTTCCATGGCCAAGCTCTATTTCCATTATGCGACGATGAATGCCGGCAAGAGCACTCTCTTGCTCCAGGCCTCCTACAATTATCAGGAGCGCGGCATGCACACGCTGCTTCTGGTTGCTGGTCACTACAAGCGCGACGACCGTGGATACATTTCTTCGCGGATCGGGCTCGAGGCCGAGGCCGAGCTGTTCGGCGATGGGGACGATCTGCTGGCGCTGGTGAGCGAACATCACGCGCATCGCGGATTGCATTGCGTGTTTGTCGATGAGGCGCAGTTCCTGAGCGAGGCCCAAGTTTGGCAGCTGGCACGGGTGGCCGATCGGCTCGGCATTCCGGTGATGGCCTATGGCTTGCGCACCGATTTCCAGGGCAAGCTGTTTACCGGCTCGCAGGCGCTGCTGGCATTGGCGGACGAGCTGCGCGAGGTGCGCACGATCTGCCGTTGCGGGCGTAAGGCGACGATGGTGGTGCGGCTGGGGGCCGACCGCAAGGTTGCGCGGGAAGGCGAGCAAGTCGCGATCGGCAAGGAAGCCTATGTTTCGCTGTGCCGACGCCATTGGGAAGAAGAGATGGGGCGGGTGACGGCGGAAGATCTCGTAGGCTTTGCCGGGGGATGAGCATCAAGCGCATTGCCCTTGAGCCTCCTAATCCATATCTGAGACGCCAATGATGATGCTGCGCAGGCGCGGCGTGACCGGAGGTTCTCCATGCTCTCTTCGATCCGAACGTTCTTTGCGCGGGTAGCCGAGCTGATCGGCCATGCGATCGGCCGCGTGCTGGCATTTATAGCCTGGCCCTTCTTGGCCCTGGGTCGCTGGCTCGGCGGGCGCAGCTGGATCGTCAAGGCGCCGTTTGCGGTCGTGCTCTTGCTGCTTGTCGGGCTGTACGGTTATTTCCTCTGGAATACGCAGGTCTGGACCAACTTCGATCCGGACTATCCGGCGCGCTATGCTTTCGCCCAAACGCCGGCACCTGCCGCGCCTCCAGCCAATGCCGGGCAGGCTGCCGCTCCGGCAACCACGCCCGTTGTTGGCGCGGAAGGTGTGGAAGGCGAGCTGCGGACTTGCGTGCGCTCGGGCATCGTGGATGCCACGGCCGATCTGATCGATTTCAACGTCAACCAGAATGCGTGGGTCTCTTCCAACATCCTCTACAAGGTCGGTCTGTTCGGGCTGGATTGGGACCGCACGCCCTTTCTCGACAACAAGGCTGCGTTTCAGCGCGGCGTGAACCAGGNNGATCCGGCGCACCACGGTAGAGCTGGTGGACGCGCTTGGCCGTGTTCGCGGCACCTCGCAGATCGACAACAATCTGCAGGATGCGCGCGGCAACATGCAGTTTGACGAATATACCTGGTATTTCGGCCTCAGCCCGTTTGGCCCGAAGACGCCGACGCCGTCTTACTATCGTGCCGCCATGCGCGATCTGCGCAGCTTCAACGATCGTATGCAGTCGTGCGCGGTGCAGTTCGATGCACGCGGCGACAATCTGCTGCAATTCGTGGAGCGGATCGCAAGCGATCTTGGTTCGACTTCGGCGATCCTGCGCGAGCGTTCGGAGAACCACAATGGCGGCTGGTTCGACAGCCGGGCAGACGACCGCTTCTGGTTCGCCTACGGCCAGCTTTACGGTTACTACGGCATCCTGACCGCCGCGCATCACGACTTTGCGGCCGTGGTGCAGAACCGTGGGTTGACCAGCCTATGGCAGGAGCTGGAGCAGCAGATCCGCTCCAGCCTGCGCATTCAACCAGCGATTATATCCAATGGCCGCGAAGATGGCTGGATCATGCCGACCCATCTCGCGACAATGGGCTTCTATGTGCTGCGCGTCCGCTCGAACCTCGTGGAAATCCGTGCGGTGCTCGACCGTTAGTCGCCGAGTTCCGCGGCTTTCAGGACGTCATTCATGCGGCGCTGCCAACCGGCGCCGGTGGCCCGGAATTTTTCCAGCACTTCCGGCTCAAGCCGCAGGGATACGGCCTGCTTTGGGTGGGCAACCGGAGGACGACCAGGTTTTCGCTTGATCGGCGTCGAGATCGCCTCTGCCGAAGTGCGGCCAAGCTCCTGGCTGCCTTGAATGGAGTGCGGAATTGGTGTCTGCAAGTTCGGCATGCTGAAAGTCCTCGTATCCAATCTCCACACCTGCCCAACGGAGCAGAGCTTCGACTTCATCGGTGTCTTCCAGGATAGGCGACGAGCTGTTAGTCACCTTGAAGACGATCGACACTGGACATCAGTGACGAATGGTCGTTATCAGGGATGACTTCGGCTCTGCTCTCTTTCCTTACATAAAGGCTAGAGAAGTTCCGGCAGAATAGAAACCACTTCAGCTTATTCGTTTAACATATGTTAGATTGACGCTACGTCAAGGCCTTAGTTTGTCTTCGATCTTGTACTGAGAAGTCTCGATCGGCTGTGGACATCAAACAGACATCGGTCTGATTTTCTTCGCGTTGCATGATTTTGCACGCGATCGCGAGGCTCAAGCCAGGCGATCGACTACCAGCCTTGGAGCGGGATGATCGAACATCCGGCGCAGTTCTACTGCAGGCAGGGGTTCGCTGAACAAGAAACCCTGAAATTCGAGACACCCAAGATCAACGGTGCGCGCGAACTGCGTTTTCGTTTCCACGCCTTCGGCCGTCACCTTCAGCTTCAGTGCTTTTGCGAGATCGATCACGGCCTTGACGATCGCGTCATCTTCTGGCGATCGACCGAGTTCGCGGATGAAGGTCCGGTCGATCTTCAGCTTGTCGATCGTGTGACGACGCAGATAGCCGAGCGACGAATAACCGGTACCAAAATCATCCAGCGCAATGGCAACGCCCGCATTGTGCAAGGTGCGCAGAACCGTCGAGACCGTGCGCTTGCCTTCCAGCAAAACGCCTTCCGTTATCTCCACCTGCAAACGGGAGGGGGACACGTTGTGGTCTGCCAAGAGGGCCAGGAGCTGGTTGGCGAAGTCCGGATCACGCAATTCGCTCGGAGACACGTTGATGGCGACCCAGGGCAAATTGCTGGTGGACAGAAACGCGATGGCGGATTTCGCGACCCAGCTTCCCAATTCTCCGATCAAACCCCTTTGCTCGGCGATGGACACGAACTGTGCTGTTGGGATCGCCCCGTGAACGGGATGGTGCCAGCGGGTCAGAGCTTCTGCACCGAGGATGGTGCGGCCATCGGCGGCCATGATAGGCTGGAAAGCCAGGGCGAGACCTTCGCCGGTTTGTAGTGCCGACCTGAGCTCGCTCTCGATACGGCGACGCCGCACAAGCAACTCGTCCATGCCGGCAGTGAACATCTGATAACGACTGCGGCCGTTCTTCTTGGCTTCGTAAAGCGCGATGTCGGCCTTGCGGCGGAGATCTTCCGCGTCAGCGCCGGCATCGGGTGCAACCACGACGCCGACCGATGCGCCGATATGGACGATTTCGCCGGACAGATCGAAGGGCCGAGCCATGGACGCGACCAGCCGCTCCGCCACACGCGTGATGACGCACAGATCGTTGATCCGCTCCAGCACGATGCCGAACTCGTCGCCGCCCAGGCGGGCAACCGTGTCATGCTTGCGCACCAGCGCTTCAAGCCGGCGCGCCACCTGCCGGACAAGTTCGTCACCGGTGGGATGACCGAGCGTATCGTTGATGTGCTTGAAGTGATCGAGATCGAGATAAAGCAGGGCGGTCTTTGTCTTGCCGTCGGCCAGAGACAGCAAGGCCAGCCGCAGCCTGTCGTTGAACAAGGTCCGATTGGGCAGATCCGTCAGCGGATCGTGCAAGGCAAGATGCTGCGCTCCGGCTTCGCTTGCCTGAAGCTGAAGCGTGGCGCGGCGGAACCGGTAAAGAAGAAAGGCCAGAACAAGCGCGATGACCGCCGCCACTGCGGTCAAGGCCGGCATCAGGTGGTTGATGAGGCTGCTCGCCGGTTTGATCGGGTCCCATGCGATATAGCCAAGCAGCGTGTTATTCGATGCAACGATCGGGATGCGGCTGTGCTCGGGGTGAAGATCGCCGACCCGTTCGAAGTGGCTGCTGTTCAGGCCGAATTGATCGCCCATCCGTTTGATCAGTTCAGCATCGAGATACTTCACCGAAACGTGGAGAAAGCTCGCTCTTGGAGTAGGGCGGGTATTCGTCCAATTCGGCGCCATCGTCACGATGCTGACCATGGCCGGGAGGCCATCGAGCATGATCGTGTCTGCTGCGATCGGTCGGCTGACGGTGGCCGAGCGCAGTGCGCCTTGTTGTGCATTGTGGATGCTGACGGCGATCGCCGGCGGAACATGGATCTGCGATGGCTCCAGACGGGTGCCATTTTCCATGCCATAGATCGGCTTGCCCTGGGCATCCACGATATAGATCCGGTCGTGGCCGAAATCGGTGTTGAGGCGGGTTCCGAGATTGCGATCAAGCCAGCTTTGATTGTTGGAGCGCGCGAAGATCCAGGCTTCGGGCGTCGCGGTGGCAATCTGCTGCTGTCGGCGGAAGTCCGCGCGCTCCGCTGCCAAGGCATTGAATGCAAGATGGTTCTGTCGGTCGAGCGAGTCCTGATCGACCCGCGACACGGCGTAAAAACCGAGCGCTGCCAGCGCCGTCACGGAAACAACGACCGCGCCGATGATCGTCCGGATCTGTATCGCAACTCGTTTCCGGGCCGGCATCGCGCTTCCAAGACTTCCATAATCCAGCCGAATATAAGCTGGCTGTAATTTAAGTACGCGTGAACCCCCTTCGCCAAAACCTTCGACACGTTATAAAAAAGAAGGCAGCCATGCAGAAGTGTGCTTGCATACAATAAGCACGCTTATTATATCGCCGCTCATGAACACTGAGCCTGTCAAGCCCTTTGGCTTCCTCCTTCACGAAGTCGCCCGCCTCGTTCGCAGCAAGATCGAGGCGCGTGCTGGCGTGCACGGGTTGTCGGAAGCGCAGCTGCGGCTTCTTTTCCGCTTGTGGAAGGAAGAGGGCGCGACGCAGGCTCGGCTTGCACAGGTCTTGGAAGTCGAGCCGATCAGCATCTCGCGCCTGCTTGACCGCATGGAGCAGGGCGGCTGGATCGAACGGCGGCAGGACCCAAACGACCGCCGTGTTCGCATGATCTTCACCACCGCCCAGACGAAGCAGATTCGCGGCGCGGTGAAGGATGTGGCTTCGCAGGTTTATGAAGAAGCCTTGGCCGGGGTGTCCCCGGCAACGCGTGACGCTTTGTTCGAGGGCCTGGAAGCGATGGCCCGCAATCTTTCAACCGGTTCGGCGCAATCCGAGTCTTGTTTCAACGATCAGGGGCCAGCCGATCATGCGCGGGCTTCAAAGGTTACAGNNGAGTGCCGTTCAAGAGATTGATGACGAGGTCGAAACCGTCGAGCGCGAAGCGCCCAAGCCCGTGCCAGCTCCGGCCCAGGCTCCCGCACCTGCTGTCGCGCCCGTAGCGGCGGCCGCTCCTGCTGAAACTCCGGCACAGCCTAAGAAGAAGAGCAGCAAGATGCGCTATCTGGTGATGGCCGTCGTTCCGCTGCTTCTGGTTGGCGGCGGCATCTATTACTGGGTGACGGGCGGGCGGTTCCAGGAAACAGAAAACGCCAATCTGCGGCAAGCCCGCGTGACGATCGCGTCTGAGATTGCCGGTCGCATCACCGCCGTCAACTTGCACGAGAACCAGACTGTGAAAGCCGGTGATCTTTTGTTCGCGGTTGATCCCGAACCCTACCGCATCGCGCTCGCTCAGGCCGAGGCGTCTCTGGCTGGCGCGCGCCTCAATGTGGAGCAATTACGCGCTTCGCTTGGCCAGGCGGAAGCGCAGCAGCGCTCAGAAGTGGGCGAGGTCGCCTACCTCCAGCAGGAACTTGACCGCCAGACGGCGTTGTCTGGCAAGGGCGTGACGACGCAGTCTTCGCTTGATACGGCCCGCCGCAACCTGGACAAGGCGCGCGATGCCGAGCGGGCAGCGGCACAGGCCGTGGTTGGCGCAAAGGCAGCGCTCGGCGGCAATCCTGACATCAAGACCGACGAACATCCGAGCGTTCTGGCCGCCTTGGCGACGCGGGATCGCGCCGCTTATCAGCTCGAGCAGACGACGGTGAATGCACCGGCCGACGGCATCGTTTCACAAGCCGCATCCTTCAAGGAAGGGCAGTTCGTTTCGGCGGGCTCATCGCTTTTCACCCTGGTTGAAACCGGTGACGCCTGGGTCGAGGCCAATTTCAAGGAAACGCAGCTCACCCATATGAAGCTTGGCCAGAAGGCCGAGATCGAACTCGACACGTTCCCGGGCCGACCGATCGAAGCGACCGTCGACAGCATCGGTGCCGGAACGGGCGCCGAGTTCTCCCTGCTGCCGGCGCAGAACGCCACCGGCAACTGGGTGAAGGTCACGCAGCGCATTCCCGTGCGCCTGAAGATCAATGAGGCCGATGCGGACCTTCTGCTGCGCACCGGCATGAGCGCCACCGTGAACGTGGATACGGGTGTGAGCCGCGGATGGGGTAGCCTCATCGGCCACGCTTATGCCGGCACGCCGGCGGCACCCCAGACCCAAGCGGCCAACTAAACAAGCCAAAAAGCCACAAAGCCATTGAGCTGAAAGGCGATTGTCATGACGATCGAACTCGAATTTCCAGTCTCCCCCATGTCGGGGGAGCCATGCCCCTTCACGATCTGGGTTCCGCGCGACGAAGCGTCGACGCCGGAATATCAGCAGGCGATTGCTGCCGCCGAGAGCCGGATGACCGACCTGCCTCCCTTCGCCTGTGATGGCGAAGTGTCGGCCGCCGATACCTTCCTCGGTCAGTGGCTGTAAGCTTGCCCAATGAGCGCCGACGTTGAGTCCCATGAGGTGCCGCATCGTGGCCTGATCACCGTTTCGATCATGCTGGCCACGATCATGCAGGTGCTCGACACCACGATCGCCAATGTCGCCTTGCCGAACATGGTGGGCGATCTTGGCGCGTCACAGGATACAATCAACTGGGTGCTCACGTCCTATATCGTTGCCGCCGCCATCATGACGCCGGTGACGGGCTGGCTGTCGGACCGGATTGGCCGGCGCGAGCTGTTTCTGACTTCAGTGATCGGCTTTACCATTTCGTCCATGCTCTGCGGCATCGCCTGGAGCTTGGAAACGATGGTGCTGTTCCGCGTGGCGCAAGGTCTGTTCGGCGCTGCGATCGTGCCGCTGTCTCAGACCTTCCTGCTCGACATCAACCCGAAGGAACGCCACGGCCAGGCCATGGCGATGTGGGGTGCCGGCATCATGGTCGGCCCGATCGTCGGCCCGACGCTGGGCNNGCTGAACTGGCGCTACGTGTTCTTCGTCAACCTGCCGGTGGGCATCATCGCCGTGCTGGGTTGTACCGCTTACCTCCCGCATGTCGCCAAGCGGCTGCGCGGCTTTGACTTCTTCGGTTTTGCCATGCTGTCGCTCGGGGTCGGTGCGCTTCAGCTGATGCTGGATCGTGGCGCGGAAGTGGACTGGTTTTCGGCCGTCGAGATCTGGATCGAGCTCGGCCTGTCGATCACCGGCTTCTGGGTGTTCATCGTGCATCTGGCCACGCGCCATGATGCCTTCATCGACCCGGCGATCTTCAGGGACCGCAACTTCGTCACCGGCCTCGTCTTCATCTTCGTGATTGGCGTGATCCTGCTGGCGAGCCTGGCGCTGCTGCCGCCGATGCTGTCGCGCTTGTTCAACCATTCCACCATCACCACCGGCCTTGTTATGGCGCCGCGTGGCGTGGGCACCATGATCTCCATGATCCTGGTGGGACGGCTGGTGCGGGTGGTAGATGCGCGCATCCTGGTGGTGACGGGCCTGTCGCTGACTTCGTGGTCGCTCTACGACATGACCGGCTTCTCGCCGCAAATGGATGACTGGCTGATCATCCAGTCCGGCATCATTCAAGGTCTGGGTTTGGGGTTGGTCTTCGTGCCGCTGTCGACGATTGCCTTTGCGACGCTGGAACCGCGTTTTCGTACCGATGCCGCCAGCCTGTTCAGCCTTGTGCGCAATCTCGGCTCGTCGATCGGCATTTCGGTGGTAACGGTTGTTCTGACGCGCAACACGCAGGTCAATCACAGCGAATTGGCGGCGTCGATCAATCCGTTCAACCCGAACCTGCAAGGCATCTCGCCGGGTGCGGCCGCGGGTAATCCGACGTTGCTGTCGCAGATGGATCAGCTCGTGAACCAGCAGGCCGCGATGATCTCTTATGTCGACGATTTCAAGCTGATGATGATCGTGACGCTCTGCGCCATTCCGCTGGCCTTGTTGTTGCGCAAGCCGAAGGCTGCGGCTGCAGGTGGCGGAGCGCCGGCTGTTCATATGGATTGAGCTTGCAAGGCTTGCGTTGATCTTTCCCTCGAAAGGCGGCGCCGGTCTTGTTCACCGCTCTCTGCATTGCTGCGCTGCAAAACAGCGGCTTGAAGCGTTGAGCGAACTGGCGCATTGATCGAAATCAAGCTCTCAACGCGCGATCCATTCATGCCCTTTCCGATCTNNTCACGTCCTTCGTGATCGGCACAACCGAATTCGTGATCATGGGGCTTCTGCCGGAGGTCGCCGCAGATCTGCGCGTGTCCATTCCCGCAGCCGGCCTGCTCGTCACCGGCTATGCGTTGGGCGTGGTAATCGGCGCGCCGATCCTGGCGATCCTTACGGCGAAACTGCCGCGAAAGGCGGTGCTGATCGGGCTTGCCGCCATGTTCGTGGTCGGAAACCTGTTTTGCGCCATTGCGCCGAACTATTGGACGCTGATGGTGGCGCGCGTCGTCACCGCCTTCGGTCACGGCGCTTATTTCGGCATTGGCTCAGTTGTGGCCGCAAGTCTCGTGCCGCGCAACCAGCGCGCCAGTGCGATGGCGCTGATGTTTGCCGGATTGACGCTCGCCAACATCCTCGGCGTGCCGGCCGGTACGGCGCTCGGCGAAGTCTATGGCTGGCGCTCGACCTTCTGGGCGGTGGTTTTCATCGGCTTGTTCGCGGTGGCTGCCATTGCCTGGTTCGTTCCGTCCGGCGTCGCCAAGCCGACGGGCGAGGGGATCACAAGCGAGCTGAAGGTGCTTGGCCGCTTGCAGGTCTGGCTTGCCATGATCATTTCGGCGCTGGCTTCCGTGAGCCTGTTCTGCGTCTTCACCTATATCAAGCCGCTGCTCACCGACGTGACTGGCATCAGTGTGCCCTCCGTCACCTGGATCCTGCTGCTGTTCGGTGCTGGCATGACGGTGGGCAACATCCTCGGCGGCAAGCTGGCGGACT
>DCDI01000056.1 GCA_002316345.1 Phyllobacteriaceae bacterium UBA1059
CGCCCGACACGCGGTAATCCGGCGGTGGCGGTGGTGCTGCCGGCTCACCTTCGCGCGGCTTGGGCGGCAGCGCATTGCTTGCGGTCAGCCGCAGCGTGCCGGCGTAATCCGGCTTGCGATCGGCAAACTTCAGCGTGCCGTCGAGTTCCCCGGCGATCGGATAGGCATCTGGTCCGCCGGAAATCCGCAGCCGCATGCCGCCCGTATCATCCACCGCGCCGGTGCTGATGCCGAGCGTCGATGCCAGCCCGTCGAGCTTCATGGTGCCATCCATGCGCCACGGACCCGCCAGCGTGCGTGCCGAAAGGCTCGCATTCAGGCCGGTCATGCTGTGGGTCAGCCCACTCGGCCCATGCACGAGATCGACCTGGCCATCGGTGATGGTCAGCGCTTCAACGGAAATCTGATGCGGATCAAACGGCGTCGAGGGGCGAACCGCCCAGTCGATCGCCCCGTCCTGATCCACCGCCACCCTTAGATGCGGCCGCACCAGGCGCATGTCGAAGATGCGGAACTCGCCCGACATCAGCGGCGCCAGTTCGGCGTCCATAGAGAATGTTTCCGCCGTCATGGCGGTTTCGCCGGGCTTGGTGCCCGCCACATGCACGTCGGAAAAGGTCACCGACGGGAACGGCAGAAGCCGCGCGCTGGCATCCCCTTCCACCGTCACTTGGCGACCGAGGATCTTGCTCGCTTCTGCCTCGAACTGCGCCCGGTAATTCGTCCAGTCGATGAAATACGGACCGACCAGCGCCGCCGTCAGCACAAGAACGATCAAGCTTCCAACAATGACGAACAAACGGGCCAGAATGAGTGCTCCAGGCTTGAACCGGCACGAACCGGCTTTGCTTCATCCAGTTTAAAGCCTTAAGCGCCCGGCTTGAAGCGCTCAAGCCAGGCAATCCCTCGCTATCCCGCGCTGAATCGTTTTCTCAAGCTATGCCGGTAAGATCTTGCCGGGATTCATGATGTTGAGCGGATCGAGTGCTGCCTTGATGGCCTTCATCACGTCTACGGCACTGCCTAGCTCTTCGCGCAGATAGGCCATCTTGCCCTGCCCGATACCATGTTCGCCGGTGATCGTGCCGTCCATCGCGATCGCGCGCCGTGCCAAGCGCTCGATGAAGCCCTCGGCGCGCTCAATCTCGTCGGGATCGTTCATGTCGATCAGCACCAGCGTATGGAAATTGCCATCGCCGGCGTGACCCACGATCGGCGCGATCAGACCGGTGTCCGCGATATCCTGTTCGGTTTCGGCGATGCAGTCAGCAAGCCGCGAGATCGGGACGCAGGCGTCGGTCGACAGCGCCTTCTTCTCCGGCGCCAGCGCTTCAGCCGCATGATAGGCGTTGTGCCTTGCCTTCCACAGCTTGGCGCGTTCTTCCGCGACCTTGGTCCAGCTGAACGGCCCCCCTTCAAGCTCGCTCGCGATCTCGCCGAACAGTTCCGCCTGCTCCGCCACGCCCGATTCAGAGCCGTGGAATTCCAGGAACAAGCAGGGCTGCTCGGGATAATCCGTCTTGTTGTAGCGGTTGATCGCCTGCATCTGCAGCGCATTGACGATCTCGATGCGCGCGACGGGGATGCCCATCTGCACGGTCATGATGACCGCGCGACACGCCGCATCCAGCGACGGGAACGTACAGATCCCGCCCGAAATCGCCTGCGGAATGCCGTAAAGCTTGAGCGTGATCGCGGTAATGACCCCGAGCGTGCCTTCCGAACCCACCATCAGCCGGGTCAGGTCGTAGCCCGTGCTGCTCTTCTTGGCACGTTTGGCGGTCTTCACGATCGACCCGTCCGGCATCACGACTTCCAGCGCCAGAACATTGTCGCGCATCGTGCCATAGCGCACGGCATTGGTGCCGGAAGCCCGCGTTGCCGCCATGCCGCCCAAGGTTGCATTCGCACCGGGATCGATCGGGAAGAACAGGCCGGTGTCGCGCAGATAAACGTTCAGCTCTTCGCGCGTCACGCCCGGCTGGATCGTCACGTCGAGATCGTCGGCGTCGATGGCGATGACCTTGTTCATGCGGCTCATGTCCAGGCAGATGCCGCCAGCCGGCGCATTCACTTGGCCTTCCAGGGAAGAGCCAACGCCGAACGGAACCACCGGCACGCGGTTGAAGGCGCATAGCTTCACGATCTCGCTGACTTCCTCCGTGGTTTCAGGCCAAACCACCGCATCCGGGGCCTGCGTGGGAAGATAGGTCGTGGTGTGGCCATGCTGCTCGCGAAAACTCTGGCCGGTCTGGACGCGATCACCAAAACGCGCCTTCACCGCAGCCACGACAACAGCAATACCTTCTTCGTTGCGTGCCGCCGCAACCGCATCCTTCAACGCCATGACACTCTCCCCGGTCGTCTTCAAACCCGCGTCGTAGCGACGGGCTCTATCATGATGCGCCTTCTATCGTTTATCCGAGAACGGCGCACCGATTTTTCCTGAGGTGATATGAGGAGATTGCCCGTGAACTTGACCTCGCCCCTGCCCGTTCCCTTCACATCCACGCCGCTGGGCCTGCAAAAGGACTGGATCGACTATAACGGTCACCTCAACATGGCCTATTACAACGTCTTGTTCGATCGCGGCCTGGATCAGGCCTGGGATCTTCTGGGCATCGGCGCGACTTATGCGGCCACCCGCAAGCTCACCACCTACACCGCCGAAATCCACATCTGCTATGTCCGTGAACTGCATCTTGGCGCGCAGGTCACCGTCACCACGCAGGTGCTCGATGCAGACGAAAAGCGGCTGCATGTGTTTCAAGAAATCAACCATGTGGATGGCTGGCTAGCCGCGACGTCCGAAAGCCTGACGCTGCATGTCGACATGGCGGGCCCGAAGGTCACGCCGTTCCCCGCCGACATCAAGGCAAACATCGACGCGATGCTTGCCGCCCACTCACAGCTGCCCCGTCCTGACCGCGCCGGCCGCACGATCGGCATCAAGCGGAGGGTGTGAGGCGCACCGGCTCAGGCGTAATCGTAAGGCCCGCCCTTCTGCAGCGCGCGCTTGTAAGCCGGCCTCGACTGGATCTTCGTCAGCCAGGCGATCGTCTTCGGCCGGCTGCGATCAAGCCCTCCACGCGCCCGCGCGGCCTCGAGCGGAAAACTCATCATGATGTCGGCTGCGGTCATGTCGTCGCCGGCAAACCACTGCCGCTGCTTCAGCGCGCTTTCCACATAATCCAGATGCACGTCGATCATCGGCTGGATCCGCTTCATCGCTAACCGGTCCATGATCGGCACCTTGCTCAGAACCAGCTTCAAAAGCAGCGGCGGCATCAGCGAGCCTTCGGCATAATGCAGGAAGTGCCGATAGCGGAGAGCGCCCTCCACATCTTCCGGCGCCCCCAACCGCCCGCCGGCCTTGTCGACCAGATACTCAACGATCGCCCCACTCTCGGCAAGCACCCGCCCCTCATCCTCGATCACCGGCGATTTGCCCAGCGGATGAACCTGCTTCAACTCCGGCGGCGCCATCATCGTCGGCAAACGCTCGTAGCGCTTGATCTCATAAGGCAGCTCCAACTCCTCCAGCATCCAGAGCACACGCTGCGAACGGGAATTGTTGAGGTGGTGAACGGTGATCATGGAAGCTCCTTGAGGACCCGCTAAGCCGATTTACGCGGCCGACCGCCTTTGGCGCCATTGGTGCGTGCTGCTGCAGCCTTGGCTGGAGACTTAGCGCGCCCCGCCAGCCGCGCCATGTGGGCAGCCGTTCCAAACAGGCCGTTCAGCAAGCCCGGCACGGAAATATCCACATCACGGCTTTCCCAATGCAGACCCGACCCGGCGCCTAAAATCTCGACATCTCGCAATTCGGCACCCGACGCCTCTTCGAGCCCTTGAACGAGCACAGGCGGAAAGGTGAAGGTGCAGCCATTGGTCAGTTCCACCAGCATCGCCCTGCGCCTGGCATCGTAGCGAACCGAGGAGGCACGAGGTTCGGATTGGGTGCGCTGTCGCCCTCGTTCAATGGCAGCATCGATATCTGAGTCACTCAGTTCAGCCATGAAACTCGCTCCAGCGCGTTAAGAACTCATTGCGCTTCTCCATCACGATCTGCACCGCTCGGCGAATGTCGGATCGCTTCATCCCGTCCGCAGACATGAGCGCCTTTGCGGCATCTGCTTGCGTCAAATCGATCTTCAACTCGCCATCGCCAAAAACATGCACATGCGCCGGTTCATGATCGTCAACAAAGATAACGAACCGAAAGCCGCTCTCGCGCCAGATCGTCACCATAGCTTAAACCCGACGCGTTGGGTTTTCAACGTCCGCCGCCAACCTCTACCACCGCATCCGCAAAGACCTCCGGCGCCTCCTGCGGGAAGTTGTGCCCCACGCCCGGCACGATCGCGCGTCGATACCGTCCGCTAAAATGCGGAGCGCTTTTGTCCTCTTCCGAAGGTACGCTGACTTCATCGTCCCCGCCGTCCAGCACAACCGTCGGCACACCAATCGTCGGCTGCTCCGCCAGCTGACGCTCCAGACCCTCGAGTTTCGGATCCCCCGCGACAACCCCATAACGATGGCGATAGGAGTGGATTACGACATCCACGAAGTCAGGATTATCGAACGCATCGGCTGTCTGTTCGAAGGTTGCCTGATCGAAGCGCCATGTCGGAGACCACAGCTTCCAGATGAACTGCGTCAGTTCGCGACGCTTCCGCGATAGTCCTTCGACCCCGCGCTCCGTGTGGAAGTAATACTGATACCAGTAGCGAAATTCGCTCTCCGGATCGGCTGGCTGCTTCGCGCCGGCAATGTCCTGGATGTTGTAGCCCGTGCCGCAGCTCACCAGCCCCACCACCCGCTCGGGCCACAAAGCCGAAACGATACAGGCAGCACGCCCGCCCCAATCATAACCGCCGAGCACCGCGCGCTCGATCCCGAGCGCATCCATCAGGGCAAGAAGATCATTGCCCAGCGCCGCCTGCTGCCCGGACCGCATGGTTTCCGACGACAGAAACCGCGTCGCGCCATAGCCCCGAAGGTAAGGCACGATGCAGCGCCATCCCTGCCCGCTCAGCCGCTCCGACACCGCGTCATAGGCATGCACGTCATAAGGAAAGCCATGCAGCAGGATCGCCACCGGCCCGTCAGCCGGCCCAGTCTCAAGATAGGCAACGCTCAGCGCGCCGGCTTCGATCGTCTTCATGCACTTTCCCTGCAAGCCTTAGCGGATACCAAACCAGCCGTTCAAAGCCTCACCCGTCACAGGATCCGTCGTCGGCAGCGCCACCTGCGCCAGCGCGTCCTCGATCACGCTATCTGCTAGATCGCCGGGATGGTTGATGTCGCCTTCCTGTCCCGGCGGATAGCCGCCGGCCATCCGGAAGTCGGTCGAGGCGCTTATCCGCTTGTGCCCGACGCCCGCTGGCACGATGCAGACATCCCCGACCTCGACCTTGGCCGTAATCCCGCTGTCGCCGCCGAAGCCGATCAGCGCATGGCCCGACACGCAGGCGAGCACTTCATGCCCCTTGGTGTGGAAGTGCCAGAACGGAAAAACCGTGTAGATCCAGGTGCCCGTCCAGCCGCTGCGCTCGAACAGCCGGCACGCGGCCTCACCGTTGCGGGCGTCTTCGGGAAGCCTGTTCTTCCACAGGAGAAATGGTAGGTCGCTGTTGGGAATACCGCGCTGGCGATCCCTAGCGAAAGTGTGGGTTAAAGCCTGTTCGCTCAAATCTGTTCTCCTGCCGCATCCGGGTCCNNATCTTTGCCGGATCACAGGACTGATGAAGCCTCCCATTTGCCAAATGAACATCGGTTGAAGCGGTTCCGCAAGGCTGGATGTCGTTGTGTCCCGGCCTCAGCATCGCTAAACACGGGTTCATCCAGTTGAGGTGAAATGCAGAACTTCGTTACCGATACCGTGCTCAAGCGCGACGTCTTTTCCGAGACGCATAAGGGCCATCTGGCAGATGACGCTGAAACGCCGGTGATCCGCCGCATCGTTTCCGCAGCACCTTGGTGGTCGAAGCCGCTGGCCTGGACCCTGGCGCGCCGTGAGATCCGGGCGCTAAAGGCCGTGCGCGGTTTGCCCGGCACGCCGCAGCTTCTTCATACCGACAAGGACGGCCTGTTCCGCACCTGGAGCGAAGGCACGCCGCTGCATCTCGCGCGCCCCTCCCATGCCGGCTTCTACCGCGATGCCGCCGTCCTCCTGCGCAACCTCCGCCGCGCAGGCATCACGCATAACGATCTCGCCAAGCCGCAGAACTGGCTGATGACGCCGGATGGCAATGCTGCAGTGATCGACTTCCAACTCGCGTCGCTGCATCGCCGTCGCGGCAGCCTGTTCCACACTATGGCTTATGAGGACTTCCGCCACCTGCTGAAGCAGAAACGCGCCTTCGCGCCGCATCTGCTCACCCCCACCGGCAAGCGCCTGCTTGCCCGCCGTTCGCTCCCGTCGCGGATCTGGATGGCGACCGGCAAGCGCGTCTACAACCTTGTCACGCGCGGCATCTTCAACTGGTCGGATGGCGAAGGCACCGGCGATCGCATCGACAATGAGGGCGCGGCCATTCGCGACCAGCTTAGTGCTTTGCCCGGCGTCACCGATATCGCGCTTGCCACCTACCCGTTCCCGCGCAAGGGCACCGGCATCTATGCCTTCGTGGAAGCCGGCGCCGAGCTCGATCCGCATGATCTTGCCCGCCACGGCACCTCGGCCGATCTCGTGCAGCAGGTCGACGCCCTGCCGCGCGACGATCATGGCAATACCCGCACCGACCTCCTGTCGCTGATTGCCATGAACCGCATGCAGGAGCTGGAAGAGCGCACGGCGTCCGACCCCTTCCTGCGCAAGCTCACCGCCGAGATTTCCGCCGGCCGGCTCAACATGACCGACCGCCGCATCGCGTCTCAGGAAACAGGCCAGAACTAAGCGCGAACGGATTGTCTGGCACTTTAGTCTCNNGCTATTGTCTGGCACTTTAGTCTCGAATCACTACATTGCCGGATATGTCCGATCCCTTTGATTTGCCCTTCTTCGACGAGCCCGGCGGCGAACCGGCACCTAATCCTCCCGCCCGTAATGCCGGCGGCGGTATTGCCGCGCGTGCGATGGCGGCGCGTCGTGGCCCCCAGCCGGAAACGCCGGATTACGTCTCGGGCCTGAACCCCGAACAGCGCCTCGCCGTTGAAACCACCGAAGGTCCCGTGCTGGTTCTGGCGGGTGCGGGCACCGGCAAGACGCGCGTGCTCACCACCCGCNNAGAAGATCGCCTACATGATCGAGCACTGCGGCTACGATCCGCGCACCATCGCCGCCCTGACCTTCACCAACAAGGCCGCGCGTGAGATGAAAACGCGCATCGGCGTGCTGGTGGGCGAAGCGGCCGAGGGCATGCCCTGGCTCGGCACCTTCCACTCCATCGGCGTCAAGCTCCTGCGCCGTCATGCCGAACTCGCCGGCCTGCGCTCCAACTTCACCATCCTCGACACCGACGACGTCATCCGCCTCATCAAGCAGCTGATCCAGGCGGAAGGCTTGGACGACAAGCGCTGGCCCGCGCGCCAGTTCGCCATGATGATCGACGGCTGGAAGAACAAGGGCTACGGCCCGAAGGACATTCCGGAAGGCGACGCCCGCTCGTTTGCCAACGGCAAGGGCCGCGAGCTCTACCAGGCCTATCAGGACCGCCTGAAGACGCTGAACGCCTGCGACTTCGGCGACCTCCTGTGCCTGCCCATCCGCATGTTCCGCGAGCATCCGGACGTGCTGGCCGAATACCACCGCAAGTTCAAATACATCCTGGTCGACGAGTATCAGGATACCAACACCGCCCAATATATGTGGCTGCGCCTGCTCGCCCAGCGGCCCAAGGCTGAACGCCCAACCTCCCCCTTGAGGGGAGATCGAACCGAAGGCGGGGGTGGGGGTAGTCTTGGCACTGAGGGTTCCCCACCCCTTACCCCTGCCCTCAAGAGGGAGGGAGATGCGGCCGCGAGCGAAAACAGAGTCAACCTCTGCTGCGTCGGCGATGACGACCAGTCCATCTATGGCTGGCGCGGTGCGGAGGTGGATAATATTCTGCGCTTCGAGAAAGACTTTCCGGGCGCGGCCGTTATCCGCCTCGAGCGCAATTACCGCTCCACCGCCCACATCCTCGGCACGGCGTCGCATCTCATCGCGCATAATGAGGGCCGGCTCGGCAAGACGCTGTTCACCGAACACAGCGATCCCGACGCCTCCAAGGTCATGGTTCATGCCGCCTGGGATTCGGAGGAGGAAGCGCGCGCCGTCGGCGAGACCATCGAGCAGCTCCAACGCCCTGACCGCGAGGGCCGCCGCCACAACCTCAACGACATGGCGATCCTCGTGCGCGCGTCGTTCCAGATGCGCGAATTCGAAGACCGTTTCGTCACGCTTGGCCTGAACTACCGCGTCATCGGCGGTCCGCGCTTCTACGAGCGCCAGGAAATCCGCGACGCGATGGCCTATTTCCGCGTCGTCGCCCAGCCGGCCGACGATCTCGCCTTCGAGCGCATCGTCAATACCCCTAAGCGCGGCCTCGGCGAAACCACCATCCGCCAGCTGCACGACATAGCGCGCGCCCGAGGCGTGCCGATGCTGACCGCTGCCGAAGACATCGTCGAAACCGAGGAGCTGAAGGCCAAGCCGCGCGCATCGCTGCGCAATGTCGTCGAGAACTTCCGCCGCTGGCAGAAGATGCTCGACAACACCCCGCATACCGAGCTTGCCGAGATCATCTTCGAGGAAAGCGGCTACACCGACATGTGGAAGAGCGACCGCTCGGCCGAAGCGCCGGGCCGGTTGGAGAACCTGAAAGAACTGATCCGCTCGATGGAGGAATATGAGAGCCTGCGCTCCTTCCTCGAACATGTCGCGCTGGTCATGGATACCGAGCAGAACGCGGAGCAGGACGCGGTCACCATCATGACGCTCCATTCGGCCAAGGGTCTGGAATATGAAACCGTCTTCCTGCCCGGCTGGGAAGAAGGTCTGTTTCCGCACCAGCGTTCGCTCGACGAAGGCGGCCGCTCCGGCCTCGAAGAAGAGCGCCGCTTGGCCTATGTCGGCGTCACCCGCGCCAAGAAGAACCTGCATTTGTGTTTCGTCTCGAACCGCCGCATCCACGGCCTCTGGCAGTCCACCATCCCCTCGCGCTTCCTCGACGAACTGCCCGAAGCCCATGTCGACGTGGCGGAAGCCGGCTCGTCCTATGGCGGCTATGGCGGCGCCTTCGCGCAAGGTCGCGGCGGCCATGGCTCGGCAGGGCGCCAAAACCCCTACGGCGCATCCCGCTTTGATACCGTGGGGTCCGGCAACAATGCCGGCTCCGGCTCCTTCTCCAACACCTACGCCACCCCCGGCTGG
>DCDI01000057.1 GCA_002316345.1 Phyllobacteriaceae bacterium UBA1059
CGACTTGGCCAAGCGCACGCCGCCTTTCGAGTCGGCACCGAGTTCGGTGAACTTGCCCTTGCCGCGACCGCCAGCATGGATCTGGCTCTTCACAACATAAAGCGGGCCGGGCAGCTGCTTGGCAGCGGCTTCAGCCTCGTCGGCCGAGAAGATCGGCACGCCTTCGGCGACTGGCGCGCCAAACGTCTTGAGCAGCGCCTTGGCCTGATATTCATGGATATTCATGGGATCCGTCCTTTAAGGCTCGGGAACGACTTACTTGAGGTTCGGCGCGATGTTGATGCAGGCTTCGCAAAGACCCTGCACCGATGCCACCGACTTGTCGAACATCGCTTGTTCGGTCTTGTTGAGGTCGATCTCGATCACGCGCTCGACACCGCCGGCACCGATCACGGTCGGCACGCCGACATACATGTCGGACAGGCCATACTGGCCCGAAAGATGGGCTGCGCAGGGCAGAACGCGCTTCTTGTCCTTGAGATAGCTTTCCGCCATCGAAACGGCAGCGGAAGCCGGCGCGTAATAGGCCGAGCCGGTCTTCAGGAGGCCGACGATCTCGGCGCCGCCGTCACGGGTGCGCTGAACGATCTGGTCGAGCTTCTCCTGGCTGGTCCAGCCCATGTTGACGAGATCCGGCAGCGGAATGCCGGCAACGGTGGAGTAGCGCGTCAGAGGCACCATCGTGTCGCCATGGCCGCCGAGCACGAAGGCGGTGACGTCTTCAACCGAGACCTTGAACTCTTCGGCGAGGAAATAGCGGAAACGCGCCGAGTCCAGCACGCCGGCCATGCCGACCACATGGGTCTTGGGCAGGCCGGAGAACTTCTGCAGCGCCCAGACCATCGCGTCGAGCGGGTTGGTGATGCAGATCACGAAGGCGTTCGGGGCATACTTCTTGAGGCCCGCGCCAACCTGTTCCATGACCTTGAGGTTGATGCCGAGCAGGTCGTCGCGGCTCATGCCGGGCTTGCGCGGCACGCCGGCGGTCACGATGCAGACATCGGCGCCTTCGATCGCGGAATAATCATTGGCGCCCGTGAAGTTTGCGTCGAAGCCGTCAACCGGGGAAGACTGCGCAATGTCGAGGCCCTTGCCCTGCGGCGTGCCTTCGGCAATGTCGAACAGCGTGACATCACCCAATTCCTTGAGGCCGATCAGGTGGGCGAGCGTGCCGCCGATCATTCCCGAACCGATAAGCGCGATCTTGTTGCGTGCCATACTTGAGGCTCTCCCGTGTGCGTCGCTACGATCAAGTCATAGACGGGCGACCAGATGATGACAGCCCGCGACAATCCGCGCAGCCAATAGACCTCAATGGCAAAAAACTCAAACGATTCTTGTCACACAAGCAACTTCAATCGTTTAGATCAATCGGCATTTACGTAAACGTCAACGCGCTTTCTAGGGCACGATCATCTGGAGCGTAGCGCCCAAAGATCCTCGCCGCGCTGCAGGATGTCGTCACGCCACGCGAGCCGCTGCAGCCACTGCCGATCGAGCGCCGCCAGCCCATATCTGGCGCCCGCAATCTGCCCGGCAACCGCCGCCACCGTATCGGCATCATCGCCGAGATTGGCAGCAGCCAAAATCGCATCGCGTGGGTTGCTGGTCGTGGCCACGCTCCAGATTGCGGCCTGCAATGTGGCCGGCGCGTGACCGCTGCTGATGATGGCGTTGCGCTCAATCCGCCGCGCTTCTTCGAACGCAGCGGGTTCATCGCCCGTTTCCGCAAGCCCCCACAACAAGCGGGCAAGCTCTTCGCAACACGCTTGCGGCACGGGCGCTGCATGCGTCACCTGCCCTTGCGCCAGCGCGAGCTCGACCGCTTCCTGCTCGCTTCGTGCGCAAAGGACGACCGGTGCCAGCCGCATGATCGAGCCATTGGCCTGCATCTGCGGATCGGCATTGTTGATCAGCGTACCATCGCGCAGAAAACTGGACAGCGCCTGCGTCGTCGCAGTGCCGATGTCGAAGCAGGTGCCAGTAACCGAGTTCCAGCCATGCTGCCACCAGTTCACGAAACCGGAAAGGAGATGCCGAGGATCGACGCGTCCCTGATGAGCAATCAGCGTATCGGCCAGACAGAGGGCCATGGAGGTGTCATCCGTCCATTCCCCAGGCGTCAGTTTGAAAGGTCCGCCGCCGACCATGTCCGTCAGCGGCGCAAACGTATCGCGCGCCTGGAACTCCACGGTCGTTCCCNNGCCCATCGCCAGCCCGATCAACGCACCGAACGCGCGATCCCTGGCGGCTTCATTGCTCACGCCGGCTGTTCCTCGCTGTCGGCATCCTGCGCGGCGCGCCATTCCGCGCTGCGCATTTCGTTCAAGCGTGACGCCGTGCGAACAAACTCGAACGCCTCGGTCGAACCCGGTCGGCCCTTGAACAGATCGTCCGGCTCGGCCGCTGCCGTCACCACCAGCGTGGCATGCCGGTCGTAAAGCACGTCCACCAGCAGGATCAGCCGCTTCGCCTCGTTGCGTTGCGTGGCGTCCAAGATCGGAATGCCGTCGATGAAGATCGTCGGATAGCGCTCGACGATGGCGAGGTAATCGCGGGCGGCAAGCGGTTGCGAGCAGAGATCGCCAAAAGCAAAGCGCGCCGCCTCCCCCGCTGCCTGGGGAACCGGGATCGTGCGACCCTTGACCTCGACTTGAGCGCGCATGGAGCGCTGCCCTTCCGTTGCAGCCTTCCATGCCTCGTCCATCTGGGCGTTCGCTTCGGCGCTAAGCGGGGTCAGATACACCGGCAAACGGTCGAGCTTGGCCATGCGATGGTCCTGCGTGCCGCCGATGTCGAGCACCTCGACATGCCGCTTTAGCAGGCCGATGAAAGGCAGGAACAGCTGCCGGTTCAAACCTTCGCGGTACAGATCGTCCGGCGCCACGTTGGAGGTCGCGACCAGCACGACTCCCTCGGCAAACAGCGCGGTGAACAGCCTCGACAGGATCATCGCATCGGCAATGTCGGTCACGCTGAACTCGTCGAAGCATAAGAGCTTGGCTTGTTCGGCGAGGTCCTTGGCAACCGGCGGGATCGGATCATCGCCCGATGCCGTGCCGGCCTTTACCGCCGCGCGATGGCGACCAATGCGATCATGCACATCGGCCATGAAGTCGTTGAAATGGGCGCGCCGCTTCTTTTCAACCGGTGCTGCTTCCAGGAACAGGTCCATGAGCATGGTCTTGCCACGCCCGACGCTGCCATAAACATAAAGCCCGCGCTGGCTGGCGTCGTCGCGATTGCCCTTTCCGCCGAACAGACGCGCAAAAAAGCCCGGTCTGCTGTCCAGCGGCCGGGCTTGCAGGTCGGAAAGGAGGCGGTCGAGCGCGTCCACCACCTTAAGCTGATGCGGATCCGGATGGATCGCGCCCTCTGCCGCAAGACGATCGTAACGGCTGCGCAGCGCGCCGGCAGCCGTCGGCTCAGGCAAAGGTGACATGCTCGGATCGGGCGGCGATCAGCGGGTCAGGCTGACGGGCGAACCGCTGGAGGTCGTGCCGTTGAACTTCTCTGGCCCGGAAGACGACAGCGAAGCAACCTGCGAGCCGCTATCATTATACAGGATCATCTGGTTGCCCTGCACGGCCCACGACTTCACGCCATCGAGCGGAGCCGGACAGCGCAGCGGGGCAGCGCGGTAACCCTGGCCGAACTTGGTGCGCGGCGTGGCGACGCGGCAGCTCTGCCCGCCGACGGACACGTTCCAAACGCCGGCAACGCCACCCTCGGTCACAGGCGCCGAAGGTGCTGCCCCCGCATTAGGATCGATCGCCGCAACCTGCGTGTTCGGTGCCGGCGGCGGGGTCTCGGGGAAGCTGGTCGGCGCCGGAGGCGGCAGCTGCGAAGCCGTCACATTGCCGGCAGGGGCTGCGGGAAGTGGGGTCGGACGCGTATCGACGCGGGAAATGCGCTCGCNNACCATGTCTCAACCCCTATCGTCGTCAATTTCGTCGCAGATCGTATCGCCGCAAGGACGATGTCGAGCCCATAACTATGGTAATATCAGGAACAATGGTAGAAACGTGGTTAAGTTTGCGCTCCTCAGCGNNTGTTTGTGAGGTGACAGGTGTGTCATCCCTGCATCGCATGCGGTTGAACATCAGCCAATCCCGCTTATCTCGCAGCCATGACCAATCGCTATTATTCCGGCGCGCGCAGCGATCACTTCGATGGCGCGCTCTTTTTCAATCCAGACAGCGACAAGCTTCCCGGCGGTTTTCGCGATCTATATCGCTGGATGCGCGGCGAAAAGCGCGCGGCATGGCCGAAAACTTGGCCGAGCCCCTTCCCCCAGGCGAAGCCCGAGACACGGGTGGACGGCGATGCCTTGCGGATCACCATGATCGGCCACGCCTCGATCCTGATTCAGACCGCCGGTCTCAACCTGCTGACCGATCCGGTTTTTGCCAAGCGCGTGTCGCCATTCAGCTTCATGGGTCCAACCCGCGTCAACGAGCCCGGCATCCGTTTCGAGGATCTGCCCCCGATCGACGCCGTGTTGCTCAGCCACAATCATTATGACCATCTGGACATCGCGGCGATCAAGCAGCTGGTAGACATCCACGATCCGCTGATCATCACGCCGCTCGGCAACGATCATGTCATTCACGCAAAGGTGGCGAAGGCGCGTGTGAAAACAGGCGATTGGCTGGACAGTGTGCCGCTGCGCAACGGTGTCACGATCCATTTCGAGCCGGCGCATCACTGGTCGGCACGCTGGACGCGCGACCGCCGCATGGCTCTGTGGGCAGCCTTCGTGATTGAGACCCCCGGCAGCGAGATTTACTTCGCCGGCGATACCGGCTTCCATAACGGCAGCAATTTCCGCGCCACGGCCGAGCGCCATCCCATCCTGCGTTTCGCCCTCCTGCCGATCGGCGCTTATGAGCCGCGCTGGTTCATGGAAGGGCACCACCAGAACCCCGCGGAAGCCGTGGAAGCCTTCAAGATCCTCCAGGCGCCACTGGCTGGCGGTTATCACTGGGGCACGTTCCAGCTCACCAACGAAGCGGTGGACGCGCCGGCAAACGATCTTGCCACCGCGCTCCAGACCGCAGGTATCGAAGCCGAGCGCTTTCAGGCGCTGCGCCCCGGTCAGGTCTGGGACGTTCCCTGAGCTTCTGCCGCGAGGCTGACCCTGCCTGCATGCTGGTAATTCCGGCCGCTTTCCGCCATATAGCGGCCGACAAGGACCGCAAATTATGGCTTCAGCCGCCCCTTTCGCCAAGATGGCCCCTTTCGCCAAGATGAATGGCCTCGGCAACGACATCATCGTCGCCGACATGCGCGGTCGTGCGGACAAGGTGACCTCGGCAGCAGCCATCGCGCTCGCCGCCGATCACGCGACCCACTTCGATCAGATCATGGTGATTTACGATCCGCGTCTTGATGGCACGGATAACTACATCGCCATCCTGAACGCCGACGGGTCGATGGCGCAGGCTTGCGGCAACGGCACGCGCTGCGTGGTCCAGGCGCTCAATGCCGACACTGGCCGCACCCGCTTCACCTTCGAAACGGTGGCCGGCATCCTCAATGCCGAGCAACATGCGGACGGCTTGATCTCCGTCGACATGGGCGTGCCGCGCTTCAACTGGCAGGACATTCCGCTGGCCGAAGAGTTTCGCGACACCCGCATGATCGAGCTGCAGGTCGGCCCGATCGACGCCCCCGTACTGCATTCGCCCTCCGTCGCGTCCATGGGCAATCCGCACGCGATCTTCTGGGTCGATGGGGATGTCTGGTCCTACGAATTGGACAAGTTCGGCCCGCTGCTGGAAAACCACCCGATCTTCCCCGAGCGCGCCAACATCACCATCGCGCAGGTCACCGCGCCTGACGCCATGATCATCCGCACCTGGGAACGCGGCGCAGGTCTCACCGGTGCCTGCGGATCCGCTGCCTGTGCCGCCGCCGTTTCCGCAGCCCGTACGCGTCGAACCGAACGTTCGGTCACCGTAACTGTCCCGGCCGGCGGTCAGCTCCACATCGAATGGCGCGAGGATGACCATGTCGTCATGACCGGCCCGGCGGAGTGGGAGTTTTCCGGCAGTTTCGATCCGGAAACGGGCAACTGGCAGCGTGATTTGGGGAGCGCAGCCTGATGCAGGAGCCAAAAAGCGGTTTGGAGATCGTCACCTTCGGCTGCCGCATGAACACCTACGAATCCGAGGTCATGCGCCGTGAAGCCAGTGCGGCCGGCCTCGATGCGTTGAAGGGCGGCGCGGTTGTGTTCAACACCTGTGCCGTCACCGCCGAAGCCGTGCGCCAGGCCAAGCAGGCGATCCGCAAGACCAGGCGCGAAAATCCGGATGCCCGCATCATCGTCACCGGCTGCGCGGCCCAGACCGAGCCGGCCAGCTTCGGCGACATGGCGGAAGTCGACCTTGTTCTCGGCAACGAAGACAAGCTGAAGGCGCACTCGTATCGTGCGCTGCCCGACTTCGGCGTCAACGACACCGAAAAGGTGCGCGTCAACGACATCATGAGCATCAGCGAAACCGCCGGCCATCTGGTGGATGCCATCGAAGGCCGCGCCCGCGCCATCGTGCAGGTCCAGAACGGCTGCGACCATCGCTGTACCTTCTGCATCATCCCCTACGGACGAGGCAATTCGCGCTCCGTGCCGATGGGCGCCGTGGTGGAACAGGTGAAGCGCCTGACCGGCAACGGCTATGCCGAAGTCGTGCTGTCGGGCGTCGATCTCACCAGCTGGGGCGCCGATCTGCCGGGTGCGCCAAAACTCGGCCGCCTCGTGCGCGCGATCCTCTCCCAAGTGCCGGATCTGCCGCGCTTGCGCCTGTCTTCCATCGATTCCGTGGAAGCCGATCCCGAACTCATTACACTGATCGGCGACGAACCGCGCTTGATGCCGCATCTGCATTTGTCCTTGCAGGCCGGTGACGACATGATCCTGAAGCGCATGAAGCGCCGCCATCTGCGCGACGATTCCATCCGCTTCTGCGCCAATATCCGCGCGGTGCGTCCCGACATCGTGTTCGGCGCCGACCTCATCGCCGGCTTCCCGACAGAAACGGAAGCGATGTTTGAGAACACGCTGAAGCTGGTGGCAGACTGCAGTCTGTCGCATCTCCACGTCTTCCCCTTCAGCCCGCGCGAAGGCACGCCGGCCGCGCGCATGCCGCAGCTCGATCGGGGTTTGATCAAGGAACGCGCCGCACGTTTGCGTGCCGTGGGCGACCAAGCCTACCTGACCCATCTCGAAAGTCTCACAAACACACGGCAGAGCGTGCTGGTCGAGCGCGACGGCCTCGGTCGCACGGCAAGCTTTACGATGGCAGCGGTCGATGCGGGCGAACCCGGCACGATCATCAAGCGCATCGTCACCGGCCATGACGGCCAACGCCTTCTGACGGTCGCCGCAAGCGCCCTCCCCTTGTCCAGTGCACGCGCAGCCTGAGCGGAATCCCTTATGGCCCTTGGTTTCATCAAGAAGATCTTTTCCTTCGGCAACCAGCCCGAGGATCAGCAGCAACCGCCCGCGCCGCAGCCCGGACGGCCAGCCCCTGCGCCGGCACCCCAGCCGGAATCCGCGCCGGAAAT
>DCDI01000157.1:0-292 GCA_002316345.1 Phyllobacteriaceae bacterium UBA1059
AGCCGGGCGAGAACAGGTTGCGGAAGCTGAAGCCGGAGCGGCTGTTGGTGGCCGGTGGCGCAAAGCGGAAGGCGGCGTTCGGCACGGTCAGGACATCTGTTGCTTCGCGCGTGATAATGGACGCCGTTGCCGTCATTCCTGGGCGAAGCTGCATGTCGGCATTGTCGACATCGAGCCGCGCTTCATAGGTGACAACGCCTTCGGTCGTCGCGGAGGCATAGGCGATGTCGCGGATCGCCGCCGTGAAGCTGCGATCAGGGAAGGCGTCGACGGTAAAGTTGGCCTTCTGGTT
>DCDI01000157.1:394-2327 GCA_002316345.1 Phyllobacteriaceae bacterium UBA1059
TCTTCGGCCACAACGAACAAAACCGGCGCCTGCATGGAAGCGGCGACCGTTTGGCCGGGATCGACCGAGCGCGTCAGCACGATGCCGTCGATCGGCGCATAGATCTTGGTTTTGGCGAGATCGGCCTGTTGCAGCTTGAGATCGGCCTGGGAGACCGCAAGGTTGGCTTCAGCGATCTGCACGGAGCTTTGTGCCCGGTCGCGCGTCGCCGTTGCGGTTTCGAGCGCCGAGGGCGTGACCTGGCCGCGTTGAGCCAGGCTCTCGGCGCGGGTGAGCGTTGCCGAGGCTTCGCGCATCGTGGTCTGCGCGTCACTGACCTGCGCCTGCGCCGCCTTCACCGAAGCCTGCGCGCGTTCGACTTGCGCGGACAAGCGGGTGGTGTCGAGCTCGGCGAGAACCTGATCCTTGCGAACCTCCTCGTTTTCGCGAACCGTGACATTGCGGATGACGCCCGACAGTTCAGACGAAATGTCGACCTGGGTGAGCGGCTGCAGGGTTCCGGTCGCGGAGACTTGCACGGTCAAGGAGCCTTGTTCGGCCGGCACAGTGCGGTAGGCGACGTTCGGCGTCTCGGCGCCATAGACTGTGTAGCCGTACCAACCGGCACCCAGCAGGCCGAGCAGCGCCAGACCGCCAAGCCAGCGTCCACGCTTGGTCTTGCGACGGCTGGCACCGAGACCCAGCGCCAGTTCTGGATTGGGCGGCGTTGTTGTCGGCCGCTCGATCCGTTGGTCCATTGACGCAGCCTTTCCGATAGCTTCCAGAGTTTCTTCAACCGACAGATCATGGTTCAAGGTCGGCAAAGCAAATTAAATCTTGGCCATGTTGAGGGCACCCGGAGAGGCACAATGACCCACCCGTATCTGATCTATGACGTGTTCACTCAGACTGCCCTTGCCGGCAATCCGCTGGCGATCGTGTTCGACGCCGATGATCTGGACGACCCGGCGATGCAGGCGATCGCGCGCGAGTTCAACCTGTCTGAAACCGTGTTTCTGACGAAGGCCACCAATCCTGTCGCAACAGCCGATGTGCGCATCTTCACGCCCGACTACGAACTGCCGTTTGCCGGCCATCCCACCGTCGGCACGGCAATCGCACTGGCGCAAAAGCGCGACATGACGAACGGTCCCGCCTTGCTGGTTCTGGAAGAGAAGGTCGGGCCCGTGCGCTGCGCCGTTTCGTGCCGGGACGAGCAATGGTTTGCTGAGTTCGACCTGCCGCGCTTGCCTGAACAGCTTCCTCTGCCGGTCGACTCAAGTGTGATCGCAGCGGCGCTGGGCATCGATCCGCATGAGATCGGCTTCGAGAACCATCAGCCGAGCTATTGGACGGCAGGCAATCCGTTTGTGTTCATTCCCGTTGCGGACCTGGATGTCGCCGCGCGCGTGCGCCTCGATCCGCATGCCTGGGCGGAACTGGGTATCGTTAGGGATAGTGGATCGCTGGCTTCGCCTTACATGTATTGCCGCGAAACCATCAGGCACGACCGAGACTTCCATGCCCGCATGATGGTGCCGGTTATCGGCTCCTACGAGGATCCGGCAACGGGTTCGGCGGCAGCTGCCTTCGCCGGCGTGGTTCATCACTTCGACGAACCGATCGACGGGCCGTGCCAGGTCTGGATCGAGCAGGGCGTGGAGATGGGGCGGCCATCGTCGATCCGGCTGGAGATAGACATCGAGGCCGGAGCGATCTCGGCAGCGCGGATCGGTGGTCATGCGGTGAAGGTCGCGGAGGGCGCGCTTGCGGTATGACGTTGGGGCAGCAGGGTTGCTGTTCGCCACCTGTGCATGAAGTGTGATTTTCTTGGTTGAGGTGGGTTGTCAGGCCGGATCAGTGAAGCTATAGACGCGCCACTCGCGGTGTTGATCCCAGCGCCGCGCCGGTCGGGTGCGTAGCTCAGTTGGTAGAGCAGCTGACTCTTAATCAG
>DCDI01000157.1:2449-31897 GCA_002316345.1 Phyllobacteriaceae bacterium UBA1059
CCCGCGATAGGCGGGCTCGTAGGCCCGCCGCGCCAAAATCCTTAGAAGCGGTAGGTAACGCCCGCGCCGATGAGCCAGGGGTTGAGGTCGGCCTTGCCTGAGAGCTTGGTGTCGCCGAGGTTGGCGGTCCAGTCCGGCTCGAGGAAGATCTTCTTCACGTCGACGTTGAAGCCCCAATGTTCGTCGACCATGTAGTCGAAGCCGACCTGCAGCGCTGCGCCGAAGGTGTTGTCGATGTCCATGTCGGTGAAGGGGCCGGAATCCTTCTGGTTGTAGAAGACCGTGTAGTTCACGCCGGCGCCGACATAAGGCTTGAAAGCGCCGAAGTTGGTGAAGTGATACTGCAGGGTCAGCGTGGGAGGAAGAATCCAGGTGCTGCCGACCTTGCCAAGCGTATCGATCGAACCGCCGGTGAACACGCTGGCCTTCGTGGTGCCGAGGATCAGCTCAGCGGCGATGTTGTTGGTAAAATAGTAGGTGATGTCGAGTTCGGGCACGACGGTGTCGGAGTAATGCAGGTCGGAACCCGGAATACCGTCCACGCCGCCTTCATCTTCGGTGATCACGCCCAGTGCGCGCAGGCGGACCTGCCAGGGACCGGGAGCCTCGACGAGCGCGCCTGGCTGATCGAGGGCGACGACGTCCGCAGCCATTGCAGGCGCGGCGAGGAGCAGGAGGGCGGCGGTGAGTGCCCCAGCAGATGTCTTGATCATTCGAGTTCCTTCAGAGTCGATCGGTTGTAAGCCGAGCGGGACTATGAAGGAGTGAGCAGAGGAGGCATTGAGCTAGATCAAAGTTCAGCCAAATCTCATTAGCAAATCATAACATTCGAGGGAACTGTGACATGCGTGCTACAGTATCTCGAGGCGGCTAAGCAGGCTTGGGAAAGGGGTGCTCTTTCTACAATTTCCGAATGTGAGAGATCGAATCTCCCTGGCGTTCATCCAGAAGAAACATTTTTGCCTAAACGCTGTATGTTGAGCGGTTCCAACCTGCCGCTTGTGACCTAGATGCGCGATTGTCCGCTGATCCAACCGGAGCCATCCATGTTCTCGAAATCCCTCAAAGCTCTCAGCCTCGGCCTTGCCCTGGTCTCCTCGGCCGTCGCCGCACAGGCCGAGCCGGTCAAGATCGGCAGCAAGAATTTTACCGAACAGTTCATTGTCGCCGAAATCTACGCCAAGGCGCTGGAAAATGCCGGCATCGAAGTCGAGCGTCGCCTGAACCTCGGCGCAACGCAGATCGCGCATACGGCGCTGACATCCGGCGAAATTGATCTCTACCCGGAATATACCGGCACGGCGCTGGCAGCAGTGGTGAAGGGCGAACTCACCAGCGACGCTGACCAGATCTACAACACGGTGAAGGACTACTACGAAAAGAACCTTCAGCTGACGCTGCTCAAGCCGACCGCGATCAACAATGGCTATGCCATTGTCATGCTTCCGGACCGGGCAGCCGAGTTCAAGGTAAAGACCTTGAGCGATGTCGGTCCAGTCTCCAACCAGATCACTTTCGGCGCCGAAGGCACGTTTGCCGAGCGCAAGGACGGTCTGCCGGGCCTCAAGGATGTTTATGGCATCCAGTTCAAGGAATTCGTGCAGTTCGCCAAGCTCGGAATCCGCTACAGCGCATTGACGAGCAAGCAGATCGACATGACCTTCGGGTTCAGCACGGACTGGCAGATCGATGACCAAAAGCTGACGGTGCTTCCAGACGACAAGAACCTTTTCCCTCCTTATTACCTCGTGCCGGTGGTTCGCCAGGACGCCTTGAAGGCCAATCCGAAGATCGCGGAAGTGCTGGACAAGATTGCGCCGCTGCTCACCAATGAGAAGATGCGCGCGATGAACGCGGCGGTTGAGCGCGACCGCGAGGAACCGGCCGATGTCGCGGAAAAGTTCCTGGAAGAAAACAAGATCTGAGTTAGGGTCTTTGGCTAGACGGGGCCTGCCATGTGCGGGTCCCGTTTTGCTTGTCTGCACGGAAGAAACAGCATCGGCATGAGCACGTGACCTGGACGCCCAAGAATATCGACAAGATCCTCGAAGCGGCAGGGCAGCACCTGATGCTTTCGCTTCTGTCGGTGGCGATCGGCTGTGCGATTGCGCTCGTGCTGGGCATCTGGAGCGCGCGGCGGCCACGTCTTTACACGGCCTTGCTGACGATCACCGGCATCATCTTCGTCATTCCAAGCCTTGCGCTGTTCGCCTTTCTGATCCCGGTGATGGGGTTGGGTATGAAACCCGCGCTGACCGGTCTGTCGTCGTATTGCTTGCTGATCCTGCTGCGGAATGTCGTGACCGGACTGCGCAGCGTGCCGGAAGAGGTGCTCGATGCGGCCGACGGTATGGGTTTCAGCCGCTGGCAGCGACTGTTACGAATTGAACTGCCGCTCGCTCTGCCGCTGATCGTGTCGGGTGTGCGTATCGCTTTGGTCACCGTGATCGGCATTGCAACGGTGGCCGCATTCATTGATGCGGGTGGTTTGGGATCGATCATACTTGCTGGCATTGACCAGAGCTATCCCGAGAAGATCATTGTCGGCGGCGTTGCGACGGCGCTGATGGCGATCATCTGCGATCTGCTGCTCACCTGGGCCGAGCGCGCCTTGTCGCGCGGGAGGCAGGCATGACCCTGCTGCATCAGGCGATGACCTGGATCATCGAGAACCCCGCGCAGTTCAACCGTGCGCTGGGCCAGCATCTGTTGATGTCGTTTGTGTCGATCCTGTTCGCCCTGGCGATCGGCTTGCCGCTGGCCGTGGCAATTCTGAACCGCAAGGGCGCGGCCTTCGTTGCCGTGAACTCGGTCAACGGTTTGCGCACGCTGCCAAGCCTCGCGATCCTGGCGATCATGATGCCGATCCTCGGCATCGGCCTATGGCCGTCTATCGTGGCGCTGACGATCCTGGCGCTGCCGCCCATCCTGATCAACGCTTACATCGGCCTGCGCGATGTCGATGCCGATGCGATCGAGGCGGCGACCGGCATGGGGATGAGTCGCTCACAGATCCTGTGGAAGATCCGCGTACCACTGGCAGCGCCCGCAATGTTCGCCGGCTTGCGCACCGCGTCCGTTCAGGTTCTCGCCGGCGCAACGCTGGCGCCTTTCATCGGCGGCGGCGGGCTGGGTGACTTTATCGCGGTGGGCATTGCCGGCATGGACATGTCGCGGCTGCTGATCGGCGCGATCCCGATCGCGATCTTGGCCCTACTTGCCGAGTTCCTGCTCGCTACGGTCGAGCGGCTTCTGTTTTCTGAAAGGACATCTGCGACATGATCGAGATGGAGCATGTCACAAAGCGCTTTGCCAAAGACGCAGCGCCTGCCGTCGATGATCTCAGCCTGGAGATCCCGGAGGGCGTAACGGTTGCACTGGTCGGCCCGTCCGGTTGCGGCAAGACCACGACGATGCGGATGATCAATCGGCTGATCGAGCCGACCGAGGGCCGCATCACCGTCAATGGCGAGGATGTGCGTGCCGTCAATCCCGTCATCTTCCGCCGACATATCGGCTACGTCATCCAGCAGGTCGGTCTGTTCTCGCATATGACGATCGCGCAGAATATCGGCGCTGTGCCGAAGCTGCTCGGCTGGTCCGCAGACAAGATCAGAGCACGCAACGAGGAGCTGATTGCGCTTGTCGGGCTCGATCAGGCCATGCTGACGCGCTACCCGCGCCAGCTGTCGGGCGGACAGCGCCAGCGCGTTGGCGTCGCCCGTGCGCTGGCTGCCGATCCTCCTGTTTTGTTGATGGACGAACCATTCGGCGCGATCGATCCGATCGCCCGGACGCGGCTGCAGAACGAGTTTCGGCAGATCCTGCAGCGGGTGAAGAAGACCGTCGTGATGGTCACGCATGACATCGATGAAGCCGTGCGCATGGGTGACCGGATCGCCATCATGCGCAGCGGCAAAATCGTGCAGTACGATACGCCTGACGAGATCCTGTCGTGGCCGGTTGATGCGTTCGTTGAAGACTTTGTCGGTGCCGACCGCGCGTTGAAGCGCCTCAGCCTCTATGAGGTTAGCCAGGTGATGCAGCCGGCAGTGGACGCCACGGCAACAGCAAAGATCGCGCCGGATGCTGATCTGCGCAACGCGCTCAGCGCGATGATTGCCGCCAATACCGATCGTCTCGCCGTCGTAAACGCAGCTGGTGCGCCGGTCGGTACGGTTACTCGCGACGCGATCACCGCGCTTTGAGCGAGGCTGCGGACAACCTAGCTCGGCGGATCGCGACCGACATCTGCGAGCGGAAGCCTTTCCAGCTTTCCGGAATTGCCGATCTGGATCTCCAGCAGGCTTATGCTGTCCAGGATGCCGTCGTGGATCAGCTTGCGAGCGGTCCTGCGCGCCGCGCGATCGGCGGCTACAAGCTTGCTTTCAACAAGCAGGCTTCCTTCGATTACTATGGCATTACCGAACCGTGCAGCGCGCCGGTGTTTGCTGACCGGATCATGCCATCGGGTTCGTCGGTGAGGCTCGACGCCTATGGTGAACTGGTGATCGAACCGGAAATTGCGGCCGTGCTTGGCGAGGATCTGCCGGGGTCCGGTGTGACGCTGGAACAGGCGAATAATGCGATCAGCCACTACACGGCAGCTTTCGAGTTGCTGGATTTGCGCGGCGCGTTTGCGCTCGATCCGAGTGCAGCGGAAGCGGTGGCGCAGGGCGTCTATAATGTTGGCGCCGTGCTGGGTAAGACCAGGATCGAGCCAGGCGAGGTGGATGTCGCCACGCTGCCGGTGTCGCTTGTGCTAGACACTTCTGAGCCGATGAAAGCGCGGGGTGCTGCACCTCAGCATCCCGCTGAAGCCGTTTGCTGGCTGGCCAATCATCTTGGAGCCCGGGGTTACCGGCTTAAGGCCGGAATGATCGTGCTCTGCGGCACGCATTTGCCAGCGCAGACAATCCGGCAAGCCGGCTTGATCCAACTGGCTATGGGGTCGCTTGGACGCGTCGAGCTGGCCGTAATTTGAAGCTGGCGCCTTACGGCGTCCAGAACAAACAGAAGGCACAAGCCGCCACGAAGATGGCGAAGAACAGACTGCGCAGCAGGACGTTCTTGCGTAAGTGATCCAGAGCGAAGTGGGCGCCGACCAAGGCCGCTGCATACAGGAAACGCCAGTCGACCAGCGAGGACAGCGCACCGCTCTGACCCCAGGCAAACCGGGCGACGACTACGCCGACGATCGCCGCGATCAGTGCAATAGCGGCCCAGAACACAACTTCGGTTGCATGCGACAGGACGAAGGATGCCGCCCGCAAAGGCAGGATCACCAGCAAGGCGGCTGATAGAAAATACAGGCCGGCAAGCGGAATGAAGGTTGGTGCCGAGGCGATACCGTCCAGCCGACGCAGACCGACTGCACCGAAAGGATAGCCCTTCTGAGCCAAAAACAGGCAGGCTATAACAAGAAGCGCGGTAAGAACCGCGAGGAGAGCGAAGGAGAGGGCGGCTCTCTGCATGGCACCAGGAATCGCTAGGAGGAAATCGATACCTTGCAGTGCCAGCCCATGCCGCGAAGTTCAAGCGGCATGTCATGAGCGGTCAACCGGAGCATTCTTAAAGCGAGTCGTCTGCTCGACGTCAGCAAGTTTCCAGGCAGAGGCCAGCCGACCGGCCTTCTTCACGCAAGGTGCTGACGATATCATCCGGCGACACATTGGCTGAGGGATGCTGACGCATCAATTCATTGGCGACTTCAGCGGGATCGAACCGGGCATCTTCGCGGGAAGCATTCAGGATCGCGTCGGCGATACCGACTGCCAGGGGTAAAATGGTCATGCTGTCTCTCCTCGGGTCCCGCCGCGTCAATTCCAAGCATGTCTTATGTTAAGGCGGAACCAAGGCGTTGGTTGCGATGATGCGAAAATTATTCCGCATGTTGCGTTTCAACCTGCATGTTCAGTTTCATTAGCGCGCGCTAACTTGGGTGGGACAAGGTTGAGTTCTGCACCAAAGTCACTGCATCACTTGAGACACTACGGTGATGTCGGACTTCGGAGCTGACCTGCTTCTTTTTCCTTTTATCTCTTACCTGGACTTAAGCATCCCTCCGTTAAGACTTGCCGCGGTTGATGAAGTGGAGCCGGTACGTGCCGACAAAGCAGGCCCTCGAGCGGCTGATCACGCTTCAAACGACCGTTCTCAAGATGATCGCCTATGGCGAGCCGATCCAAGCGATCTCGGGAACGATCTGCCGCGAGGCCGAAGATATTTCGGGCGAGGCGTCCTGCGTGATCTTCAGCGTGGATCAAGACGGGCGGATGCATCCACTGGCCGCGCCAAGCCTGCCGTTGCCCTTCTTGCGCCGCTTTGCGGAAACGAACGCGCCGGCGTCCGACGTGACGCCAATCGCGTTCAACCAGCCGGTCACGGTCCTTGACGTCGAAAAAGATGCTCGCTTCGCGCCTTATCTCGACGTGATGATCCCCTTTGGCTTGCTTAGCTACTGGTCGAGCCCGATCCGATCACGCGACGGACGGCTGCTTGGTAAGGTCGGGTTCTATTACACCAGGAAGCGCGGCCCTAACGCCACCGAAGAGGCCATCGTGGCCAGCCTGACGTGTCTCTGTGCCGTGATGCTGGAGAATCAGGAAATCCAGCGGAAGGTGAAAGATCTCGCTTTCATCGACACCCTGTCGAGGCTGCCGAACCGTGCCAGCTACAATGACCGCCTGTCCATGCTGATGGAGGACGCGACTTCGCCCTTCGCCCTTCTGCTCCTCGATATCGATTACCTGAAGTCCGTGAACGACACGATGGGGCACGCCGTGGGCGACGCCCTTATCCGCACAATGGGTGCGAGGTTGAAAGGCATCGGCGGAACGGTAGAGCCGTTTCGTTTGAGTGGCGACGAATTCAGCCTGATCGTGCATGGCTGCGATACCGAAGACGCCATGGCGCAGGTGGCCCGCAGCATCATTTCGGAAGCCGGCATCCCGTTCGAAGCCAACGGCTACAGCGTGGTGCCCTCGGTGACGATCGGGGGCGCGATCTATGATGCGACCCAGCAGGGAGCCGATCGGCTGCAGGAAAATGCGGATCTGGCGCTATACCATGGCAAAGAATTAGGCCGTGGTTCGTTTGTCGCCTACAAACCCGGCCTGCAGACCTCCATTGCCGAACGCGTGAAGCTGATGGGCGATCTAGGTGCGGCCCTACGGGAAGGGCGAATTGAGGCGTTCTTCCAGCCGATCGTCCAGATCGATACGGGTGCGATCGTGGGTATGGAAGCGCTGGCGCGCATGCTGTCCTATGAAGGCACGATCGTTCCCGCCGCCGACTTCTACAAGGCGACGAGCGACCCCCGTCTTGCCTATGATCTCAGCGGCGTCATGTTGAAGCAGATCGCCAGTGCAGTACGCGGCTGGCTCGATTTCGGCATTCCGTTCCAGCATATCGGCTTCAACGTCACGCAGGCCGACTTCAAGCAGGGCGATATCGAGCGCCGCATCACCGAAGCCTTTGCCGATGCCGGCGTGCCGCTGAAGCACATCATCCTCGAGGTCAATGAAGCCGTTTACCTCGGGCCGGGCGATGATTTTGTGGCGCGTGCGGTGGAGCGGCTTCGCGCCAAGGGGATTTTAGTGGCGCTCGATGATTTCGGCACCGGCTTTGCGTCACTCACGCATCTGCTGAGCTTTCCGGTCGACATCATCAAGATCGATCGGTCCTTCGTGACAGACATCGTGACGGACAAGAACAGCTGCGTGATCGTTGAGGCGCTGCTGGGCATTGCGAGTAAGCTCGGCATGCGGATTGTCGCGGAAGGCATCGAAACGGTCGAGCAGGCTGAAAAGCTGATGTCGATGGGGTGCCGCCTCGGGCAGGGCTATCGATTCGCGCCGCCGGTGCCGCGCAGTCTTGCGACTGAGTTGTTGCAGCGATTGGGCGAGGGTGTGCACCGCGCGGCGGAAACACCAAACGCCGAGGTCGATCACATCGCGCAAAGATAAAGCCGCTTCCAGGCAGAAGCGGCTTTACCTTCCTGAAGCGTTGTTTGATCAGCGTCCTCGCGCGATCGCTGTGCCGTAATAATCGTCGATGGTACGCATATATCCGCGTTCCATCCAACCCGGCTCTTCGGCTGCTGCGTAGGAGGGCGCACCGCTGAATCGATCGCGATCGACCGCCACGACATAGCCGCCTTCGCGCACATCATAGGTCAGCGTATTCCACGGGATTGGATAATAGTCGCTGCCCAAGCCAAGGAAACCGCCGAGCGACAAGACGGCATAAGCAACCTTGCCGGACCGCTTGTCGATCATGACGTCATAGATCGAGCCGAGTTTCTCGCCCTGACGATCATAAACCGCCGTGCCCTCCACCTTGCTGGCCGCAATCAGGCTGGGCGTTTCATCCGTCGAAAGGTCAGGGTCCACGGTGCCAATGGGGGTGGCTGGCGGTGTGAAATCGGACATGCTTTTCTCCTGTTAGCCAAGCACTTGTAATTCTCGTTCCGCCCGGGGGTTCCAAGCTGAAGAAGCGGCTCTTAACGACAGGGTCGGAAGGTGGAGATTATCGCATTTCGCGGTAGCCGACTGCTGCGCCTGCGCGCCTTTGCCGAGGATGTTCCCGCGGCAGGATCAGCGCAGATCTGGCTATTTGCAGGAGTGGCGGAGAGGAAGGGATTCGAACCCTCGAGAAGCTTCCACCTCTACGCCCTTAGCAGGGGCGCGCCTTCGACCACTCGGCCACCTCTCCGTCGAATGCCCGCATAAAGAAAAGACCGCGCACAATCAACTGAGATGCGCGTGTTTTCTCCAGGCAATTTGATGAGCAGGCGCACAAATCGGTCGGGAGAGCCAGATTCGTGTAGCGTTGCCGACTTTGTCCGATTCCGTTACATCGATCTTCATCCCTGCCGTGGCATGTCGGTGCAAAGTAGTCCGCTGCGCACCAGCAGACGAACTGCCCCATGAATGTGGATCAACGGACCAGTCGAAGCATCGTGTCAGAAGTTCTCGTCGCAAGATCGCTTGGAACTGAGCCGCCACGGCTTTCGATCGTCGTGCCCTGTTACAATGAGGATGATGCGCTCGATCACTTCTGGGCGACAATCACCCCGCATCTCGATGCGCTTGGTGTTCAATGGGACATCGTCTTCGTCAACGACGGATCGTCCGACGCAACGCTCCTGAAGCTGATCCAGCTGCACCGGGCGGATCATCGCGCCAAGGTCGTGGACCTAACCCGCAACTTCGGCAAGGAAGCCGCGATGACCGCCGGGCTCGATCATGCCGGTGGCGATATGGTCGTGGTTATGGATGTGGACCTGCAGGATCCGCCGGAGCTGCTGATCGACATGGTGGAGCATTGGTGGCGCGGCTACGATGTCGTTGTGGCGCGTCGGGTGTCGCGGCTTGACGACACGCAGTTGAAGCGGGTGTCAGCCGGCAATTTCTACCGTGTGTTTAACCGCATTAGCCCGTCGAAGATTCCGGCGGATGTCGGTGATTTCAGGCTGATGGACAAGCGCGTCGTGGCCGCTCTGCGGGCACTGCCGGAGCGTGTGCGCTTTATGAAAGGCCTGTTTGCGTGGGTGGGCTATCCCACAGCGGTGGTGGATTACGAGCGGCCGGTTCGGCAGCGCGGCATGACCAAGTTCAACTATTGGCGCCTGTGGAATTTTGCGCTCGACGGTATTACGTCGTTTTCGACGCTGCCGCTGCGGATCTGGAGCTACCTTGGCCTGTTCGTGGCGTTCATTGCATTCATCTATGGCGTCATCATCATAGGACGAACGTTGATACTCGGCATTGACGTTCCGGGTTATGCGTCCTTGCTCGCCGCGATCCTCTTTCTTGGCGGTATGCAACTGGTGGGACTCGGGATCATCGGCGAGTATCTTGGGCGCATCTATTCCGAGACCAAGCACCGGCCGATCTACCTGACAGGCGGCCTGTATGGCTTCGCGCCCGATGAGGGCGAGCAGAAATGATCTCAGCGCTTCGTTCCAATACGCTGTCGCGCGAAGTGCTGGCCTTCGCGTCGGTCGGTGGGGCGGCGACAATCGTCCATTACATGGCGGCGCTGATTGCCGCGCAGTGGCTGCCGGTGACGTTTGCCAACCCGATCGGCTTCGTCGCGGCGGTGCTGGTGTCCTATTTCGGGCATGTGCAATTTACCTTTCAGTTGAAAGGGGAGGAACGCCGCCATCGCCACCGTCTGCCGCGCTTCCTGGTGACGGCAGTCTGCGGCTTTGTTGCCGGGCAGACAGTTCTCGTCACGCTGACCTCTTTCACCAATGCGCCGGATTGGTTGGCGCTGGGCATCGCCGTGGCGAGCGTGCCCGTGATTACCTTTGCCTTGTCCAAACTGTGGGTGTTCCGCAAGGTTGCGTGATCGGCCGGATCACTTCGATCATATCGACGTTTGGTGATGAATTGATCGGGAGCATGATCATGCGATTGTCCACACTCACTTCGAAAATGATTGTTGCCGCCGGGATGCTGAGCGTCACAGCAGCCTCGGCTGTTGCCGCGCCGCGCACGGATGTGAGCCAGTTGTCCTGCGATCAGGCGCAATCGCTGATCGTTCAGCGCGGCGCCGCCGTGGTGACGACCGGTCCACGGACTTACAAGCGCTTCGTGTCCGATGCGCGCTTCTGCGATGCCGGCGACCATTATCTGCATCCCGCCTTTACGCCGACGGCGGACAAGCGCTCCTGCTACATCGGCTACACCTGCGAGAACTGGAATTACTATTTCAACGAACGCGATTGAGACCGGGCGGAGGTTCCACCGGCGGCTGATTGCGGTTATGCAGCCCATGCATTTTGGCACGCAGGGAGCTGTTCCATGACCATTCGCCGTATCAACGCTGGCGCTCGCATGAGCGAGGCCGTGATCTACAACAACACCATCTACCTCGCCGGCCAGGTTGGCGAAGGCAAGACCGTGACGGAGCAGACCAAGTCTGCCTTGGCCGAAGTCGAGAGCATCCTGAAGGAAGCCGGTTCCGACAAGTCGAAGATCCTCTCGGCGCAGATTTGGTTGGCCGACATGGCTGATTTTGCCGAGATGAATGCTGTGTGGGACGCGTGGGTCGGCGGCAAGGACGCGCCTGCCCGCGCCACTGGCGAGGCGAAGCTCGCCACGCCGGACTACAAGGTCGAGGTTATCGTGGTCGCTGCGGCGTAAGCGTCTTCGGTCGGTCGGCACGCTTCATGCGTGCCGGCTGACCCCTGCAGCTAGTGCTTAGATTTCTAACCGTTACTAAAAGTGCGAGCAACTTCCGGGTGGTAGCTATCACCCACGATTGCCAGTTTCGGGAAACCGTGCCAATCGACCGTGATTAACCGCCATGCGGATCGATCGGTCGATTCCCGAAGGACGAAGGCGATGCTAGCTCCCAATTTGCAGAGTGATGAACGCTCTGAAACTGAAATTATCGATGAGGCAATCCTGACGCGCCGTTCGGTTCGCGCCTTTTTGCCGACGTCTGTCGACGACTACCTGATCCGGGAGATCCTGGATCTTGGTTCACGCGCGCCGTCCGGTACCAACATGCAGCCCTGGAAGGCTTATGTGGTTCAAGGAGCGGTAAAGGCGAAAATTGCCGACTCGATCCTCAACTCCGGCGTACGCGCGGAGAAGATCGAGTGGGAAGAATATCGCTATTATCCCGACAAGTTCTTCGAGCCCTATCTGACGCGCCGCCGCACGGTTGGCTATGCGCTTTACAATGCGCTCGGCATTCAGCGTCGCGAGGTGGAGCGGATGCGCGCACAGCACGACCGCAATTTCGTGTTCTTCGATGCGCCTGTCGGCATCATCTTCACCATCGACCGCCGCCTGAACCAGGGCTCCTGGCTCGATCACGGCATGATGCTGCAGACGGTGATGATTGCGGCACGGGCAAGGGGCTTGCATACCTGCCCGCAGGCGGCATTTGCGCCCTATCACAAGGAAATACGTCCGATCCTCGGCATCTCCGAAGATGAGATCGTGGTGTGCGGTATGGCGCTGGGCTACGAGGACACGTCCAAGCCGGAGAACAATTTCCGGACCGAGCGCGAGCCGCTCGAGAATTGGGTGACCTTCGTCAAATAGGGCGTGTGGTCAGCATCGAGACGAAACGAAAAGGGGACCCGAAGGTCCCCTTTGCCGTCTTAGAGAAACGCCAGAAGATCGGCGTTGAGCTTGTCCTTGTCGGTGTAGAACAGGCCATGCGGTGCGCCGCTGTAGCGCTTGAAAGTGGCTGATGGGATCAGCTTTGCGGCTTGTTCCCCCGCCGTCTTGATCGGCACGGTTGCGTCGTCTTCACCATGGATGATCAGCGTCGGCAGGTCGAACTTGGCAAGATCGGCGCGGAAGTCAGTTTCCGAGAAGGCGCGGATGCAATCGATCGTCGCTTTGGGCGAGGCCAGCATAGCGACGTTGGAACACCATTGCATGATCTCGGCGCTGACGGAAAAATTGAGCATGCCGGCACCGAAGAACTGCTTGCCGAAGCTCGCCAGGAAGGCTGGCCGATCCTTGCGCAGCTTTTCCACCATGTCGTCAAATACGGATTTGTCGACGCCATCAGGATTGTCGGCGGTCTTCAGGAGGTAAGGCGTAACAGCTGAAACCAGTACGGCCTTGGACAGGCGCTCCGTGCCGTATCTGCCGATATAGCGGGCCAATTCGCCACCGCCCATGGAGAAGCCAACGAGCGAGACGTCGTGCAGGTCAAGCGTTTCGATAATCGCCTGCAGATCCCCAGCGAACGTGTCGTAGTCATAACCGCTGAAAGGCTGGCTCGATCGGCCGAAGCCGCGACGATCATAGGTGATGACACGGTGGCCCTGTGCCGTCAGCACCGGCCATTGATATTCCCACATATCGCCATCGAGCGGCCAGCCGTGAATGAGGATGACGGGCTTGCCTGTTCCCCAATCGTTGTAGAACAGCTCTGTTTCATCGGCGGTCTGGATGAAGGGCATGGTGGTCTCCTGTTGTGCTGCCACCTAAATCCCATTCCCCGCGAGGCGTTCCTTTACATAAGTGCGGCCTCATCTGGCGATCCGCTTCGATCAAGATGTGGCCGAGTTGAACTGCCCGCACAGGTGGCAATCATATAACGCTACCGCTTCAGCCTTGGTGAGAAAACATTAGCTGTATCTACAGCAACCCTGACGGAGACCTTGCTGCAACCCGGGCTTTAATCTTCCCAAACCTTTTTGCTGCAATAGCCGAGGCCAGGGAGATCATGGCGTGCAGTCACCAGGCCAAGCGATAGAGGATGTGCGATCTGAGGCCGCCTTTCCACTGGCGGTTGATCTCGATGGAACTCTGATCGCGACTGACCTTCTGTGGGAAGGTTTGTTTCTGCTGCTGCGCCGCAATCCGCTGCTCATGTTTCTTGTGCCTCTTTGGGCGCTGAGTGGTCCGGCGCGGCTCAAACATGAGATCGCCCGTCGTATCGACATCGATCCGGCCACCTTGCCTTACCGCGAAGAAGTTCTGGATCGTCTGCGTATGGAACAGGCCGCAGGGCGCCGGATCGTTCTGGCCACCGGCACGCCGAAAAAGTTTGCCGATGCCATTGCCGAGCATCTCGGCCTGTTCGATGCCGTGCTTGCCACTGAAGGTCTGCACAACCTAACGTCGAAGAACAAGGTCGACGCGCTGGAGGCGATCTACGGCAAGGGTGGCTTCGATTATCTCGGCAACAGCCGGCATGACCTTGCGATCTTCGATGCTGCGCGTACTGCGATCGTCATTGCTCCGGACCGGCATGCAGCGCGCTGGCAGGTCGCAAAGGGATGCGAGTTGATCGCAACGCCCAAGCCAACCTGGAAAACCTTGGTGCGGATGCTGCGGGTGCATCAATGGCTTAAGAACGGGCTGATCTTCGTGCCGCTGTTTCTTGCGCATGAGTATTTCAACCTACCGGCCATTGGTCGATGCGTGCTGGCTTTCATCTCCTTCAGCGCCGCCGCATCGGCGATCTACATTATTAACGACTTCTTCGACCTGGCACTCGACCGCCAGCATAAGACCAAGCGCAATCGACCCTTCGCCAGCGGCACGCTGACAATACCTTTCGGCTTGGCCTGTTCCGGCCTGCTGCTGCTCTTGAGTGTGCTTACGGCTCTCGCTCTTCCGCCCTTGTTCTGGCTGGTGCTCGGAACCTATCTCGTAACTACGACCGCTTATTCGGTGTCGATCAAGCGCATGCTTTTGATCGACGTGCTGACCTTGGCCGGCCTTTATACGATCCGTGTGTTGGCGGGGCAGGCGGCAACAGATTTCGATCCATCGTTCTGGTTGCTGGCGTTCTCGATCTTCTTCTTCCTTTCGCTGGCGCTGGTGAAGCGCTATGTCGAGCTCCGCTCCACGGTTGCGGATGCCAAGCAGCGGATTGCCGGTCGCGGTTATCGGCCGGAAGATCAGGAGGTCATCGCGCAGGCTGGCATGGGGGCTGGGTTTGCGGCCGTGGTCGTGCTGGCGCTTTATATCGACAGCAGCGCCGTCTTTGAACAGTACAATCACCCCTACATGGTCTGGCCGTTGGCGCCGCTTATCCTCTACATGATCATGCGGATTTGGATCCTCGCGCGCCGCGACGAGATGCATGACGACCCTGTGGTCTTCATCCTCACGGATTGGCGCAGCCAGTTGATGGTAGGCATTGGTCTGGCGTTGCTGGTGATCGCGGTGATGCTGCCATGAACAGGCCGTTGCGCAGCTTCGGTCAGCCGGCCAGATCCGGGCGTCCGGGAATCTCCCCGGCTGAAGGCATCGCGCGCTTGAATGCTGGCGCCCTGGCGAATGGCAGCCTGCTCGGTTTCGGAAACGGCCGCTCCTATGGTGACAGCTGCTTGAACGATCTCGGCACGCTGATCGACATGCGCGTGACAAACCGCATCATCCGCTTCGATGCTTCCAGTGGATTGATTGAGGTCGAAGCCGGCGTGCTGCTGTCCGACATCGTTGCCTATGCAGCCGGGCAGGGTTGGTTTCCACCGGTCGTTCCAGGCACGCAGTTCGTGACGGTCGGCGGGGCAATCGCCAACGACATCCACGGCAAGAACCATCACCGCGCCGGCACCTTCGGCTGCCATGTCGAGAGCCTTGTTTTGCTGCGCTCCGATGGTGAAGTCCGGCATTGCAGCCCGAAGACGAATGCCGACCTCTTCGCGGCCACCATCGGCGGCATGGGGCTAACCGGCCTGATCCTGTCGGCGACGATCCGGCTGATGCGCGTGCCGTCGCTCGCTATCGACCAGACCGCCACGGCTTTCCGCAATCTCGATGAGTTCTTCGACCTCGCGCCGGAAGGCGACCGCACCAGCACCTATGCGGTGGCCTGGATCGACCAGATGGCATCAGGCAAACAGGCCGGACGCGGCGTGTTGCTGGCCGGCAACCATGCCGAGGACAGTGCCTTCGCCACAGCCAAGCCGGGCCGTTTGCTGCGCGTTCCATTCCAGCCGCCGATCAGCGTACTCAATCGCCCGTTCATCCGCGTCTTCAATGGCGCGTATCGCTGGAAGCAGGGCCGGACCAAGCAGTCGCGCGTCGGCTACCAGAGCTACTTCTTCCCGCTGGATGGTGTGCGCGACTGGAACCGGCTGTACGGGCCGCGAGGGCTGCTGCAGCATCAAAGCGTGGTGCCGGAGGATGCTGCGCGCGAAGCAATACCTGCTCTGCTAGCTGCCGGTCGCGATGAGAGTCACGCCTCGTTTCTCACCGTGCTGAAACGCTTTGGCGATAGGCCATCACGTGGGCTGCTGTCGTTTCCACGTCCCGGTTATACGCTCACCCTCGACTTCTCCGATGGCGGCGCGCCTACGCGAAAACTGTTCGAGCGGCTGGATGCGATTACGGTCGATGCTGGTGGCGCAGTCAACCCGTACAAGGATGCGCGTATGAGTCCGGCTGTGTTCGAGCGCTCCTTTCCGAATTGGCGCGAGCTGGAAGCACTTCGCGATCCGGCTTTTTTGTCAGACTTCTGGCGTCGTACGGCGCTGGCTCTGGAGCCCGCAAGCGGCACGAAGGCGGCTTGAGACAAAGAGTCAACGCATCGAATTAACAAGCGGAATTGGTTCAATTTGTCCGGATCGCTTCACCAAAGATTCCGGTCTTTGCGTGTAGGACGAAAACCGGTGAGGGCAGGTCGATGAAGTATATCGGGTTGNNGCTCTGTTCACGGTGCTGACGAACGCGGCGGCGCAGCTGATGCTGAAGCACGGCATGATGACGCTCGGGCCGCTGAGCTTTGCTGGCGTGAACCCGCTCGTGAAGATCCTGCAGATCGTGTTCAGCCCTTGGGTGTTCCTCGGCCTCTGCACCTTCGTGATCTCCATGGCCTCGCATCTTTTCGTGCTGTCGAAGGTCGAACTCTCCTTCGCCTATCCTTTCCTCAGCCTGGCTTATGTGGCGGTTGCGATCTTTGCCTATTTCGTGTTCCGGGAGGACCTGAATGCCTGGCGCATCGCTGGCATAGCCGCAATCTGCGTCGGCACGATCCTGATCGCGCAAGGTGGCAGCGGCCATGAAGCGGTGGCTGCGGATGCCGATCAAGCCGCGCTCAACCAGACAAACCAGATCAAAACAGGCGAGCTTGCCCGATGAGACACATCATCTTTGGCGGCGACGGTTTCGTCGGTCGTCACCTTGCACCGAAACTGGCGGCCGAGGGCGAAGAGGTCGTTGTCGCCGACATCGCCAAGAGCCCGCTGCCGCATTACGCATCGGCCGTGCGCCACATCCACTGCGATGTCACGGACAAGGCGTCGATTGCGGCCGTCGGCATCACGGGCGATGACATTGTCTACAACCTGTCGGCCAAGATGCTGTCGCCGATTCAGGTCCGCGCCAAGCGGCACGACTTCTTCTTTCCCGTGAACTATCACGGTACGGAAAACATCATCGAGGCGATGGACAGAGCCGGCGCGTCCGAGCTCGTTCATTTCACCACCGACATGATCTACGGCCACACGGTCACCACGCCGATGACGGAGGATCATCCGGTCGCCCCGCTCGGCGAATACGGCCTGTCCAAGTGGAAGACGGAGGAGCTTGCCGCAGACTGGCGCAAGCGCGGCATGGACATCACCCTATTCCGTCCGCGCCTCATCATCGGACCGGGCCGTCTCGGCATCCTGGAAAAGCTGTTCAAGCTGATCGACGCCAACCTGCCGGTGCCGATGATCGGCTCGGGCAAGAACCCCTACCAGTTCATTTCGGTGTTCGATTGCGCTGAAGCCGCCCGTCTTGCCTGGAAGGCGGGCGTGCCGAGCGAGGCCTATAATCTCGGCTCTCTCAACCCGCCGCCGGTACGCAAGCTGCTCGGCGACCTCATCAAGCATGCTGGCTCCAGGTCGGTGCTGGTGCCGACGCCCGGCTGGGCGGTGAAGCGCACGCTCGACCTGCTAGACCGCTTGAACAAGCCGATCATGGACCCCGAACAGTATCTGATCGCCGACGAAGAATGCGTGCTCGACGTGTCCAGGGGCGAGCGTGATCTTGGCTGGGTGCCGCAGTTCCGCGACGAGGACATGTTGATTGCGGCCTACAGTGAATACCGTGCCAAGAAGGACGGCCGCGCCGTTCCCCACGCCGAACATCTGGCGGCGGAATAGTAGACGAGCATGAGTGTCATGACCAGTCCAGCCACGAGCGCGCGCCTGTCCGGCGAAGCGCCGTCGCCCGCTCCGCAGGCTCTGCCGAAGCCCAACCTGATCAGCGTCGAGGAAGCGAAGGCGATGGATGTCGCCCGCATGACCGACCTGTTCAAGGCGCATATGAACCCCGGTCAGCTTCATTTTATGAAGCTGCTCGGCTTCCACAAGATCAAGGTCGAGCGTGCCGAAGGCATGTATTACATCGACCAGACCGGGCGGAAGATCCTCGATTTCTTTGGCGGCTTCGGGTCGCTCGCCTTCGGCCACAACCATCCACGCCTGTTGGCCGCGCGCCAGAAGTTCCAGGAAGAGAACCGGCACGAAATCGCCATCGCCTTCATGTCGCAATATCAGGCGGCGCTGACGCACAACCTCGCGGCCTGCTCGCCGGGTGATCTCGACATGGTGTTCCTGGGTTCGTCCGGCTCGGAGGCGATGGAAGCGGCGGTGAAGGTCGCTGAACGCGCGGCCGGACCGAAAAAGCCCAAGATCGTTTATGCCGAAAATTCCTTCCACGGCAAAACCAAGGGCGTGCTTTCGATCACCGATGGCTCGCTTTATCGCGGTGACTTCCGTCTGGTCGATAACACCGTGCGTGTGCCCTTTGGTGACATCGACGCCATCGAGCGCGCCTTCCGCAGCGATCCCGCGATCGGCACGATCGTTCTGGAAACCGTGCAAGGCGGCGGCGGCATCATCACCGCGCCGACCGCCTTCTGGCAGAAGCTGCGCGCGCTGTGCGACCGCTACGGCGTGCTTTGGGTGGCGGACGAAGTGCAATGCGGCTACGGCCGCACCGGGCGCTTTTATGCCTTCGAGCATCACGGCGTCGTGCCGGATGTGACGGCCCTGGCCAAATCGCTCGGCGGCGGCAAGACGGCTATGGGCGCGATGATCGCGCGCCGCGAAGTCTTCATGAAGGCCTATGGCACGCCGAAATCCGCGATGATCCACGCGCCCGCCACTTTCGGCGGCATGGGCGAAGCCTGCATCACCTCGATCGAAGCGCTGAACGTGCTTTACGATGAAAAGCTGATCGAGAATGCGGCCGATACCGGCGCTTATCTGCTGGAGCGCCTCGAATCGCTGCACGCGAAATATCCCAAGATCATCAAAGACATTCGCGGGCAGGGGCTGATGGTCGGCCTTGAGTTCCAGGATTTCAGCCAGACCCTGCCGATGGTGCTGCGGCCGATGGTGGCGATGCTCGATGACAAACTGAAGGGTTCTCTGTCCGGCTTCGTCGGCGCGCTGCTTTTGCGCGATTATGACGTGCTGGTTGCCTTCACCGAATACAACCGCAACGTCATTCGGCTCGAACCGCCGCTGATCTGCAGCCGCGAGAATGTGGACACCTTCATCGCAGCACTCGACGCGCTGCTCGGTCGCGGCATCGTCGCGATCGTGAAGGACTTCGTAAAGAGCCAGATGGGCTAAGGACGCAGAATGGCCGTTTCTGAATTCCAATCTGGTGGTCTTGCGAGCCGCTTCGCGGGCAGCATCGTCCGCCTTGGCGATCGCCTTCTATGTGCCGTCCTGACGCAGCGCGTCACGACCATTGCAGCGGCCGTGACCTTCGTACTCTTCACGATCGCTCTGGCGATCGTGCCGTTCTGGCATCCTGAGTATAACTGGGACATGGCGCCCTATCTGGCGGTCGCGCTGGAAAGCACGATCCCCGATCCGGCGGAACTGCATCGCACCGTCTGGAGCATGATGCAGGCCGGCGCGACGGAGGATCAGTTCCGGCAGTTGACCACCGCCAACGCCTACAACATGGCCCAATATGCCAATCCCGACACCTTCCATTCGCAGCTGGTCTTCTACCGTGTGAAGATCGCCTACACGATGTTGATCCGAGAGCTTGGCCCGTTCCTCGGCTATGTGCAGGTGACGCAATGGATCAACACGCTTTCGGTGCTGGTGATCGGTGCGGCCATGTTCGCATGGCTGCGCTTTACCGGCATCATGCAGGCGGCGTTCATCGTCATTCCGCTGATGCTGCTTGGCTCGTTCCTCACCATGGCGCAGCTTGCGATGCCGGACCTGATGGGATCGGCGGTGATGATCCTCGGCGTCTATTTCCTTCGCTCGGGCCGTGATTGGTGGGCGGTGCCCTTGTTGTTCCTCGGCTTCCTCGCACGCACGGACATGATTATCTATTTGTTCGCGCTGGTTCTCGCCTCGGCCGCGTTCGGTGGACGGCTGGCGCCGGTTCTGACGGCCTTCATTCTTGCCGTTCTTGCCTACGTGCCGGTTTCGCAGGCGGGCGACCATCCCGGCTGGTGGACGCATTATTATTTTACCAATGTCGAAATCCAGAATGATATGCGCGGCTTCCATCCGGCTTTTTCAGTGATGGCCTATCTCGAAGGTCTGGTGCGCGGCGTCACAAGCTCCTTCCGGTTCCACAACTGGCTGGCCCTGTTCATGCTACTCATCTTCGGCTGGCTTGCCCTGCTACGGGTAGGGCGCATTCCGCGAGAGGGCGTGACCGTCGTGCTGCTTGCAGCCTCGATCCTCGGCATCCTCGGTAAGTTCGTCGTGTTTCCCCTTCCTGAAAGCCGTGTCTATTTTCCCTACATGATGATCCTCGGCCTGACGCTGCTCGAGTTCTGGCGACCGCGCTTCGACATGGAAACGCGACCCGTTCGTTAGGACGGTCATCATCCTGACAAGCCTTGGCAGCTCAGGTCGCGGCGCGTTTTCCGCGTGTCGCAAACAGGCTGCATTCGCCTCGAAACGCTCTATAGTCTGCGGCGCAAATCAAGGTTGGAGTGGTTGGATATGGCAGCGTTTCCGGCGAAGGCGAAAGTCGTCATCATCGGGCTGGGCGGCATCGTGGGCGCGTCCGTCGCGCATCATCTGATCGAGCGCGGCTGGGACGATATTGTCGGCATCGACACATCCGGCATCCCAACCGATGTCGGCTCCACCGCCCATGCTTCGGACTTCTGTTTCACGACCAGCCACGATTTCCTGTCGGTTTGGACGACGCAGTATTCGATCGATTTCTTCGAGAAAATGGGCCACTACGCCCGCGTCGGTGGCCTCGAAGTCGCGCGCGTCGGCGACGATGCGCGCATGGACGAGATCAAGCGCAAGATCGCTTCCGCCAAGGCGTTCGGTACACGCGCGAGGCTGATCGAGCCGGCCGAGATCAAGGAAAAATTCCCGCTCATCGAGGAAAGCCTGGTGCAGGGCGGGTTGTGGGATCCGGATGCCGGCCTCGTCATTCCGCGCTCGCAGACCGTTGCGGGCAAGCTGGTCGACCAGGGTGTCGCGGCCGGCAAGCTGCAGGCCTTCGCCAACACCGAAGCCACCAATCTCGTGATCGAGGACGGTCGCATCAAGGGCGTGGTGACCGGCCGCGGCACGATCATGGCCGATTATGTCGTGGTCTGCACCGGCATATGGGGTCGCCTGACCGCTGCGATGGCCGGTGAGGACCTGCCGGTGATGCCGATCGACCATCCGCTGACCTTCTTTGGGCCGTATAACGAGTTCGCCGGTACCGGTAAGGAGATCGGCTGGCCGTTGCTGCGCGATCAGGGCAACTCCGCTTACATTCGCGACACTGGCGATCCCCGCACCGCAGAAGGCGGGCAGATCGAGTGGGGCTACTACGAAGAGCACAATCCGCGCCTCGTTCATCCGCGCGAGCTCTTGACCAAGCATGAGTCGCGCCAGTCGCCGTCACAACGCGATCTCGACATGGAACAGATCATGGAGCCGCTGGAGCGGGCCATGGAGCTGACGCCGATCCTTGGCGAACTCGGCTACAATGAAGGCCATTCCTTCAACGGTCTGCTGCAGGTTTCCAGCGACGGCGGGCCCTCCATGGGCGAAAGCCAGAAGGTGCGCGGGCTGTGGTACGCCGTCGGCATCTGGGTCAAGGACGGACCGGGCATGGGCAAGCTCATTGCCGACTGGATGACGGATGGCCGCACTGTGATCGACCATCACGCGATCGATTATTCGCGCTTTTACCCGCACCAGACGGAAGAGCAGTTCATCTTCGACCGTTGCTCCGAAACGGCGATGAAAGTTTACAACCCCGCCGTTCATCCGCGCGAGCCTTTCTCGAAGGGACGCGGCGTTCGCCGTTCGCCCTTCTATGAGCGCGAGGTGGGGCTTGGCGGCTACTTCATGGAGCTCGGCGGTTGGGAACGCGCGCATGGATATGCGGCCAACGAGCCGCTGCTGGAAAAATACGGCAACCGTGTGCCGGTGCGCGAAAACGAGTGGGACAACCGCTTCTTCCACCGCGTGTCCAATGCCGAACATCTCGCCATGAGCGACGATGTGGGCATCGTGAACCTCTCGCATTTCTCGATGTATGACATCGAGGGGCCGGATCATGTCGCGCTGCTGGAATATCTCTGCGCAGCCAAGATCGGCGGCGACGGCAATATCGGCAAGGGCATCTACACGCACTTCCTGGATGAAGAAGGCATGGTGCGCGCCGACTTCACCGTCATCCGCATGGCGGACCGTTGCCGCTTGATCGACGGCGCCGATGCAGGTCCGCGCGATTACCACTACATGCGCCGGGTTGCTCAAGACAAAGGTTTCGACGTCACCATCACGGATGTGACGGAAAAGTTCGTTACGATAGGAATCTGGGGGCCGAACGCGCGCACGACCTTGCAGAAGGTGGTGGAAGATCCGGCCGGCCTGGAGCCTGATGCGTTCCCCTTCGCCGCAATCAAGCCGATCGCGATCGGCGGCGTTCAGATCACGGCGTTCCGCATCTCTTATGTCGGCGAGCAGGGTTGGGAGCTGCATATGCGCTATGAAGACGGTCTCGCCGTCTGGGATGCGCTGCGCTCTACCGGCGTGATGCCGTTCGGCGTCGAGACCTATGCCAATACGCGCCGTATGGAGAAGAGCCTGCGCCTGCAGAACTCGGATCTCCTGACCGAATACAACCTTCTGGAAGCCGATCTCGCGCGTCCGAAGGTCAAGGAAGCGGACTTCGTCGGCAAGGCCAAGCACCTCGAATACAAGGCGCGTGATCATCAGCCCGCGATGCTCTGCACACTGGTGATGACGGACAATGTCGATGCCAGTGGCGTTGCGCGCTATCCCGTCGGTATTATGCCCGTCCTCGACCCAGAGACCGGCGACACGCTGGTGGACGAACTCGGCCGCCGCTCCTTCACCTCCTCGGTCGCCTACGGTCCGACGCTCGGTAAGAACATCGCGCTTGCTTATCTGCCGCATGCCTATGCGAAGGAAGGCCGCAAGCTGAGCGTCGAATATTTCGGTGAGACCTATCCGGTGGAGGTGGCGGCGGTCGGTTACAAGCCGTTGTACGATCCGGAAAACCTCAAGCCTCGCAGCTAAAGGCTAGCAGCAGCCGCTCGCGGTATCGTGAGCGGCCATGCTCCGGTTCCGGCTATCGCCTCGGCACAGGCCGCGTATCATCCGGGTCATGCAGTGCGTGCCCGGTTATCCGTCAGGGCTGAGCAGACTGGCCGTGGCGAGCTTCGCCGCGCTTCTCCTCCCTGTGGCTGCATACGCTGCTGAACCGGTCGATGTTGAGTTGGTGCTTGCCGTCGACGTTTCGCTGTCCATGTCGCCGATGGAGCTCGATATCCAGCGTCGCGGCTATATGGCCGCGTTGACCGATGCCAAGGTCGTGCAGGCGATCCAGGATGGTGTGCACGGGAAAATCGCGCTGACCTATTTCGAATGGGCGGGCGATGGCATGCAGCGCGTCGTGGTGCCGTGGACGGTAGTCGCCAATCAGGCCGATGCCGAGGCCGTGGCCGCCAAGCTGCAGGCTGGCGTTCCGAACAGCGCGCGACGCACCTCAATCTCAGCGGCGCTCAGCTTCGCCGGCGATCTGCTGGCTGAAAGCGGCTATTCCGGCATGAAGCGCGTGATCGACATTTCCGGCGACGGCCCGAACAATCAGGGTCTACCCGTCGACGGCGTGCGCGACCTGATCGTCAGCCAGGGCATTACCATCAACGGGTTGCCGCTGATGACCGCTGGCGGCGCGATGTCGAGCTATGATTTTGCCGATCTCGATACCTATTATACGCGCTGTGTCATCGGCGGCCCCGGCTCGTTCGTGGTGCCGGTCAACGACTGGAGCCAGTTCCCCGAAGCGATCCGCCGTAAGCTCGTGCTGGAACTGGCCGGGCCGCTCACACCGATACCGGCGCGTTACGAGAGCGCGAAACCCTCCGTGCTGCTGGCACAGACGGGCAACGCTTATGACTGCCAGGTCGGCGAGAAGATGTGGGGCAATCGCAGTTGGATGTGGGACAGCCGGTAAGGCGAACCCTTAGGCCGCCAGCAACTGCTTACGGTCAGCGCGCTCCTGCTGCGGCGAACGGGCATAAAGCTCGCGATAGCATTTCGAGAAATGCGAAGCCGACACGAAACCGCAGGCCACCGCCACTTCCACCACCGGCAGCGAGGATTGGATCAGCAGATGCCGCGCCCGGTCGAGCCGGATTTCGAGATAATAACGAGCAGGGGAGCGACCCATTTCCTGCCGGAACAGCCGCTCGATCTGGCGGCGGGACAGATCGACATCGTCTGCAATCTCGATCAGCGACAGCGGCTCCGAGAGGTTTGCTTCCATCAGTTCGATAATCGACAGGACCTTAGAGTTCTGCACGCCGAGGCGCGCGCGCAGCGGCAGGCGCTGGCGGTCGGTCGGGCTGCGAACGCGGTCGGTCAGCACCTGCTCGCAGATGCGGTTGACCAGCGACTCATCGAAATCCTCGCCGATCAGCTTCAGCATCATGTCGAGCGCGGCCGTGCCGCCTGCGCAGGTATAAATGTTCTGGTCGATCTCGTAGAGGTCGGCGAACACGTTGGCCTTCGGGAAGGCTTCGGCGAAGCCCGGTAGATTTTCCCAGTGAATGGCGCAGCGCTTGTTGGCGAGCAGCCCGGCTGAGGCCAGGATGTAAGCGCCGGTGCACAGGCCGCCGATCGACACGCCGCGATTATATTCCTCGCGCAGCCAGGCGAAGGCGGACTTGTTCTGATAGGCTTCGACATTGGTGCCGCCGCAGACGATCACCATCGACGGGCGATCCGGGCCGGCCATCTTCTTGCGCTCGTCTTCGAGCGACGTGTCGGCCTTGATTTCGATGTTGTTTGAGCCCTGCACCGGCTTGCCGTCGAGGCTCGCCAGGCGCCACTTGTAGGCTTCATAGCCCAACATGCGATTGGCCGAGCGCAGCGGTTCGATCGCTGTCGCAAAAGCGATCATCGTGAATTCGGGCACCAGAAAGAAAACGATCGAGCGCTTGAGCGTCTGCTTTGCCGACACTTGTGTTACCCCTTTAAAGATCCGTCATCATTGATCGCGACGGTTCGGTTACAAAACCAACATGGATTAAGTGACCGAATAGAGGCGGCGTCAACTCGAAAAGCGGAGACGCATGACTTATCGGTCAAGAAATAACCGGCGCCTGTTCAACAAGGCGCAACAAAAAACCGCGCCGATCGCATGATCGACGCGGTTCAAGACAGTTCAATGAGACGAAGCTAGTCAGACGAGCACGCCAAGGCGGGCGCCGGCCATTGCAGCGCTCTGGCCAGGCATCGTGCGGCTCAGCCGCTGACGCTCAAGGGTGGTCACCATATTGCGGGAGTGGCGCTTGCCGAAGAGGCGCTTCAGAAACTTCATGACACGTTTTCCATGCAGATGGGGTTACACGGTGTGCCGTCGGGTTTGGCTCGGTGGGGCAGGCCGTTGATGACGCGGATATAGGCTTGCGCTGCACCATTTGCAGCAGCGAATGCGAAGTGCTTAGCATTAAATGCGACATCGCCTGCGACAGTATTGCTTGCGAAAACTCTGTTGCAGCTAAGCAAATCAAGCCTTTACCAGTCTGATACGGCGACCTGCGTCTGGCTCATGTGCGTCATGCGATTTCAGCGGGGGTGATGGTCTTGTTGCTTAGATGAGCGGCAATCAACGCGGAGTTGGCAAGAGCAACGCGGCAGCGCCTTCCAGGTCTGACACTTCGGCATACGGCAGCCAGTCTGGATTGCCGATCTCGCTCCGCCGGTTCACCCAGATGCCGCGGAGCCCAAGCTCATGCCGCGCCTTCATGTCCCAATACATGCCCATGGCGACATGCACAGTCTCGTCCGGCATCACGCCCATTTGGCGATAAGCGTAATCGAAAAGCTGCCGTGACGGCTTGTAGGCTTGCGCCTGTTCAGCGGTGATGACGAAGTCGAAGGGCACCACGATCTTCGCCACGGTCGGCGCAATCAGGTCGTCATCCGAGTTGGTGAAAATCGCGATACTGTAGCGTTCACGTAAGCGCCGCAGGACATCGGGAACTTCTGCGTGCGGTCCCATCGTCATGGGCGAGACGGCAATACGCTCGATCTCGTCTGCACTCGGGGTCACACCATGTTCGCGAAAGGCCGCCGCGAAGCCGATGCGCAGGATCTCCTTGTAGAGCCGATGCGGTTTTTGCGCCGTCAAACGGCGGCTTTGCGCGGAAAAGCTGTCGAGGATCGCGGCAGCGGTTATGTCTTGCCGGTCGTGCGCGGCCAGTGTTTCACCGATCTCGCGCAGAAGCACCTCATACCATTGCACCAGCGTGCCATAGCAATCGAAGGTGATGATCTTCGGCGCGGGATCGAGCTTGAACGGCAAGGCGGAAGGTTCGGTCATCAAGTGGGCCTGTCTGTCAGGGGCTTGTTGCAGCAACGCGTCGGGCAGCGCTTGGTTCGGCGACCCGTCAGCAACGACCGCCTAGTTCTGCACAGGCGGCTGGAACCTGATCCGCTCATGAACACTGTCTGGCCAACCAAGATCCTTGCGGATGTCGGTTGGCAGGGCGCCCAGCATCCGTTCCGTGCGCAGACGGGCGCGGCGGGCCAAATACATCGCTGCGAAGCGGCTGACATCGTTGAACATACGCATCGATCTTCTCCCTAAGTGTAGTGAAAGCGGATGATCCCGCTTCCGTCCACTTGACTATGGGTCAGCTACAATGTTCAATCGAACGAAATCGGATGAAGCTTTGGATCAGGAAAAATGAACGCTCCGCTTAATCATCCACTGCCCTTGCTTGAACTGGATGTGCTGAGAACCTTCGTCGCGATCGCCGACACCGGTAGCTTTACGCTGGCGGCGAATGCTGTTTTCCGGACGCCTTCGGCTGTGTCCATGCAGATCAAGAAGCTCGAGGAAAATCTCGGACGTCAGGTTTTCGTTCGGGATGCGCGGTCGGTGTCGCTGACCAAGGACGGCGAGATGCTGCTTGGTTATGCGCGCAGGCTGCTCGCGCTGAACCGGGAAGCCATGTCCAAGTTCGTCATGCCGGATATTGCGGGCGTGGTACGGCTGGGATCACCCGACGATTACGGCGAACATATCCTGCCAACCGTGTTGAAGCGGTTTGCCCAATCTCATCCGGCCATTGCGGTGGATGTGACGATCGACCAGAGCTCCAACCTCAAACGGCGGCTGGCCGATCGCCAACTCGATCTCACGCTGGTTACCACATGCAGGGAGATCGAGGGGGCCGAGATCCTGCTGACCGAGCCTCTAGTCTGGGCCGGTGCGAAGGGCGGGTCTGCGCATTTGCGTGAGCCTTTGCCGGTCTCGCTTTGGGAAGAAGGCTGCGTCTGGCGCGCCAACGCGCTTGAAGCGCTGGGTCTGGAAGGACGCGAATACCGCGTCGCCTATATGAGCGCGCACACCGCCGGCCAACGAGCCGCCATCATCGCCGATCTCGCGGTCGCGCCCATGGCCAAGAGCTTCATCGGAGACGAGATCGTCGCGCTCGGCACCAAGGATGGCTTGCCTGAACTGTCGACCTACAACCTCGCTCTGCTGATGGCGCCGAACGCCTCGCCGCCCGTGCGAGCAGCGGCCGATCATATCCGTGCGACCTTTGAAGGGTTTCGCGAGACCGGCAAGTTCTAGGCGATCACCGCGCCAGGTGCTCGACCGAGAAGCGCGTAGTCGGGGCAACGAACTCGTCCTGCGCGCCCACCGTCAGGATTTCGCGCGAGCCCGCTTCGGCGGTGCGCTTGAGCAGACCATGTGTGGCACTGGCGGCATGGGCGAGAGCGGCTTCGGCCGATTGCTCCTGCAGGAACTTGCCGAAGAACAGAGCGGCAATCGCGTCGCCCGCGCCATTCACGCCGATTGGCAGAAGCGGCGTGCGCACGCGCATGAGGCCTGAGCCCGCTGACACCACGATGTCGACCGCGTCATCCGGCGTATCGTCCAGCCGCACGCTGGTGACCATAACGATCTTCGGACCGATCGCATGCACGGCCGTGATGGCTGCTTCGAGATCGCTCGTATGCGCCACCGTGGTTCCGGAGAGATATTCCAGCTCGAACTGGTTGGGCGTAACGATATCGGCGGCAGCCACCGCGCGGTCGCGCATGAACTCAGGAATTCCAGGACGCACAAAAATGCCGCGCCCAACGTCGCCGATGACCGGATCGCAACAATACAGCGCATTCGGATTGGCTTCGCGCACCCGTGCTACGGCGTGAAGGATGGATTCGCCAATGCCGGCATCGCCCATATAACCGGACAACACGCCGTTGCAGCGCTCAAGCGCGCCGCGCTCGGCAATGCCGTCGATCAGGGCGCGAACAGCCTCGCCGGTGTAGACCTGGCCGGTCCACTTGCCGTAGCCGGTATGGTTGGAAAATTGAACGGTGTTAATTGCCCAGACATCGATGCCCATGCGTTGCAGGGGAAACACCGCGGAGGCATTGCCGACATGGCCGTAGGAAACCCAGGACTGGATCGACAGGATGTTCATGACCGGCCTCGCGCCGTGAGCAATGCACGCCAGCTATTCAACGATCGATGCGATAGCAAGCGGCTGATTGAGGAACCGACTGTTCCAGGGCCTAATCGCGCCCGCGCCGTCCTTCGCGCCCGCGACGCCGACCGCCGCCTTCTGCACCCGCATCCGCCAGCACTTTGCGCGCCGGCAAGGTGACTTGTTCGGCGAGCTTGGGGAAGGGATCGACCTTGTTCGGCAGCGCCATGGCATGCACGAAATGCTCCTGGAACTTCGGCTCCAGCGCGGTTTCGATCTTCTCGATCTTCTGCACCGTCGACTCGATTTCGCGCCGGTGATCGCGATTGAGCAGCGCCATCAAGGCACCTGTACCCGCCGCGTTACCCACGGCCTTTACTTCGCTCAGGTCGCAATCGGGAATAAGGCCGAGCACCATCGCGTATTTCGGATCGATGAAGGAGCCGAAGGCGCCGGCGAAGCTGATCGTGTCGACGTGTTCGACGCCCTGCTTTTCCATCAACAGCTTCACGCCGGCATAAAGCGCGGACTTGGCGAGCTGGATGGCGCGGATGTCGTTTTGCGTCACCGTGATGCGCGGCGTGCCGTCATGCAGGAGATAGGAGAAGGTGCGCCCGTTCGGCAGGATGCGCGCGCTGCGCTCGGCCATCGCGCCGTCCACCACGCCGTCTTCGGAGATGATGCCGGCAAGGTACATCTCCGCGACCACCTCGATGATCGCTGAGCCGCAAATGCCGGTGACGCCGATGTCGGCAACGGACTCCGGAAAGCCGCTTTCATCCGACCACAACTCAGAGCCGATGACACGGAATTTCGGCTCCAGCGTCGCGGGGTCGATGCGCACGCGCTCGATCGCGCCGGGCGCGGCACGCTGGCCGGATGAGATTTCCGCGCCTTCGAAGGCCGGACCGGTCGGCGACGATGCGGCCACCACACGGTTGCGATTGCCCAGCACGATCTCGGCATTGGTGCCGACATCCACCAGCAGCATCATCTTGTCCTGCCGATAAGGGCCTTCCGACAAGGTCGCACCCG
>DCDI01000157.1:31993-32795 GCA_002316345.1 Phyllobacteriaceae bacterium UBA1059
AGTCAGCTCGTTGATCGCCTGCCGGACGGCAATCGTCATGGCCTCGCGGCCATCCGGGTTCATCATGACATAGGAGACGCGGCTCATCAGATCCTCGCCGAAGCGGATCTGCGGGTTAGACGTGCCGGATGATGCGACGATGCGACCGGACAGAAGCGAAACCAGGTGGATCGCGATCGTGGTGGAGCCGATATCGCAGGCGATACCATAGGCCTCGTTCTTGAGGCCAGGCCACAGCGCGATGATCGTCGGCTGCGCCGTTTCGGGATCGCGGTGGATTGCCGCCGTCACACCCCACTCGCCCTTTCGCAGGATCTTCTGAACATCGGCCAGCAGATGGTGCGCCACCTGCAGGTTCTTGAAACCCCAGTCGTGCTCCAGCACCACCTTGAGCCGGTCGAGATCGCCGAGCGGCTTGTGCATGTCGGNNTCGACAAAACAAAGCTGGATCGCGGGATTGCGCTCGATGTGGCGATCGACTGCCGCTTTTCGGATGGTCTGCGCGTTGATGACCGTGTCTTGCGGCACGTCGACAACCAGATCGCCCTGGATCGTCGCGGAACAGGACAGGCGGCGTCCTTCCGGTAAGCCCTTCACGCGCTCGTAGCGCTCTTCCTTCGGGCCCTTCGGCGAAATGTGGTCGTTGGACGAGACGATCTTGTGCTTGGCAAAATTGCCTTCCTGCACCTCGATCTGGCACCGCCCGCACGTCGCCCGACCGCCGCATACGCTTTCCACGTAAACGCCAAGCTGGCGCGCGGCATCGAGCACCGACGTGCCGAGCGGAAAGTGCCCGCGTTTG
>DCDI01000157.1:32830-33019 GCA_002316345.1 Phyllobacteriaceae bacterium UBA1059
GCCCGAAGGCATGAACAGAACGAGGGGGTCAGTGCTCATGAATCATCTTCCGGAGGTCGAAGATCGGACCTCTAAACCCACCGGCCTTGAACGCCAAACAAGATTGATCAGCCCCGGTTCATCCGCGCCTCACGCCCACCGCGGCGTCGGCCTCCGGCGGCACCGGCGTCACCCGGAGCGTTGACCGCG
>DCDI01000251.1 GCA_002316345.1 Phyllobacteriaceae bacterium UBA1059
TTGGGCGTCTGGGAGATCGAGCGCCGCGGATGGAAGCGCGACCTGATCGAGCTCGTGGGAGCGCGGGTTCATGCCGAACCCGTGCCCGCACCGGGCCCAGCGGAATGGCCGGGGATCAATACCGGTGACGATGAGTACCGGCGCGTGTCCCTGACCGGCCGCTATTTGAACGACCGCGAAACGCTGGTGCAGGCGGTGACCGAACGCGGTGGCGGTTTCTGGGTGCTGACGCCGTTCCAGACCGATGGAACGACCACCGTCCTCGTCAATCGCGGCTTCGTGCCGCCAAACAAGCGCGATCCGTCCTCCCGCCCGCAAGGCCAGATCGCCGGTGAAACGACCGTCACCGGCCTGCTGCGCATCAGCGAGCCCGGCGGCGGCTTCCTGCGCAGCAACGATCCCACTGGCAATCGCTGGTTTTCGCGCGATGTCGCGGCGATCGCACAAGCGCGCGGGTTCGACAACGCCGCTCCCTTCTTCGTGGACGCACAGGCCGTGCCGTTACCGGATGCGCCGGTCGGTGGGCTGACGGTGCTGCGCTTCAACAACACCCATCTTGTATACGCGCTGACATGGTTCGGCTTGGCGCTGTTGATGCTGGTGGCCGCTTTTTATCTCTTGCGGGACGAACAACGCGCGCGCCGGGCGCGTTCAGCTTGATGCGGGGATCGGAACGGCAACACAAGCTGTGGTACGATCGTCTCCGCCTCGCCTGGAGCCCGACGCTGAGCCACGACGCCACAAACAAGAACAACCTTCTTTTGCTGGTGCAGCTGCGTTGGCTGGCGGTGTGCGGACAGATCATCACCATCCTGTTCGTAGGCTTCGGCCTGGGCGTTGATCTGCCCTTCCTGCCGATGGCGCTGATCCTTCTGGCGCTTGTGGCGCTCAACGTGTTCAGCCTGCTGCGCGCCCGCAGCCAATCGGCGCTGACCAACACTGAACTTTTCATCCAGCTTCTGCTCGATGTCGCGACGCTGACCGCGCAGCTTTATCTCAGTGGCGGCGCGACCAACCCCTTCATCTCGCTCTATCTCTTGCAGGTCACGCTCGGCGCTGTGCTGCTTCAGCCGTGGTCGAGCTGGGCGCTGGTGGCGCTGACGGCGCTTTGCTTCATCCTTCTGTCGCTGTTCTTCCAGCCGCTCGCTTTGCCGCATCTCCACGAAGGCGGCCTGCTGCAGCTGCATATCCAGGGCATGTTCTTCTGCTTCGTATTGACCGCGGGGCTCGTCGTTCTCTTCCTGATCCGCGCCAGCAGCAATTTGCGCGCGCGTGACGCCCGCTTGGCCGACCTGCGCCAGCAATCGGCGGAAGAGCATCACATCGTGCGCATGGGCCTGCTGGCCTCGGGTGCCGCGCACGAACTCGGCACGCCGCTAGCGACTTTGTCGGTGATCCTGAACGACTGGAAGCGTATGCCGTTGTTCGCCCGAGAACCGGAACTCACTGAAGAAATCACCGAAATGCAGAGCCAGCTCGCCCGCTGCAAGGCCATCGTATCCGGCATCCTGATGTCCTCGGGCGAAGCGCGCGGCGAGGGAATGGTGCGCACCACCGTCACTGGCTTCTTCGACGATCTCGTTGCCGAATGGCGCGCCAGCCGATCCCCGCGTCATCTGGTTTTTCAGAACGGCTTCACGCCCGACGCAGCGATCGTGTCCGACCTGTCCTTGAAGCAGGTTATCTTCAACGTGCTCGACAACGCGCATGAAGAATCGCCCAGCTGGATGAAGGTCGTAACGGCGCGCCAAGGCGACAATCTGCAGCTCACCGTCACCGATGTCGGCAAGGGCTTCTCGCAGGAAATGCTGGCCGAGATCGGCCGTCCCTACCGCTCCAGCAAGGGCCGCCCCGGCGGCGGCCTGGGCCTGTTTTTGGTGGTCAATGTCGTGCGCAAACTCGGCGGCACCGTATCGGCACGCAACCGCTCCGAAGGCGGCGCCAGTGTAACGCTGGAACTGCCTCTGTCCTCCTTGTCGGTAAAGGGGAGCGGCAATGGCCACTGACCGCTCGCTCGTGATCGTGGAAGACGATGCCAGCTTCGCCCGCGCCTTGAAACGCTCCTTCGAGCGCCGCGGCTATACGGTGCGGCTATGCGATTCCGTGCCCGCTTTGCGCGATCTGTTGACGGACTTCGCGCCGGATTATGCCGTGGTTGATCTCAAGCTTGTCGGCGGCTCCGGCCTCGAATGCGTGCAAGCCCTGCACGAACAGGACACTGACACCCGTATCGTCGTTCTCACCGGCTTTGCGAGCATCGCAACGGCGGTCGAAGCCATCAAGCTCGGCGCACGGCACTACCTCGCCAAGCCCGCCAACACCGACGACATCGAGGAAGCCTTTGGGCGCGTCGACGGCGACACCGCCGTTCCGCTAACCGAACGTCCGACCTCGCTGAAGAACCTGGAATGGGAGCGTATCCACGAAACCCTAGTGGATACCGGCTTCAACATTTCCGAAACCGCTCGCCGCCTCGGCATGCACCGCCGCACGCTGGCGCGGAAGCTGGAAAAGCGTCGCGTGACCTGACGGCTCAGGCACTCGCCTTCTGCGGAAGGTGCAGAGCGACGCCGAGGTCGGGCAGGCGCTCAGCCAGCGACCGCGGGGGCGCGCGATCAGTGACGAGGATGTCGATGTCACGCATGGAGCCGAGCCGCACCAGAGCGCCCTTGCCGAATTTGCTGTTGTCGACCGCCAGAATGCACTGCGCCGCCTGTTTCATCGCCGCCGACACGATCGCGACCTCCGTATGATCATCGTCGCAGAGATCACCGTCATCATCGATGCCGCTCACCGAAAGCACGGCATAATTGAACTTGAAGCGCCGGATGAAGTCGGCCGTGTCCTCGCCCGAAACGCCGCCATCGATCGGCCGCACGAAGCCACCGGGGATGGCCAGCGTAAAATCGGAATGCTCGCTGATCAAGGCTGCGACGCGCAGACTATAGGTGACGATCCGCAGCCGTTCCTTGGCCACCAGCGCCCGCGCAATCGCCTCGCAGGTCGTTCCGGTATCAAGGAACAGCGTTGCGCCATCGGGGATGAGGCTCGCGACAACCGCAGCAATCCGTGTCTTCTCCGCTGCCTGATCAGTCCGCCGCTGCCGGTAGGTTCCGGGATCAAGCGGGACAGCAAGCGCCACGCCGCCATGCAGGCGCCGCACCTTGCCTCGTTCTTCCAGCGCCATGATATCGCGCCGCGCCGTTTGCGTCGTGACGGAATAGCGCCGTGTGATCTCCTCGATCGAAACGTAGTGCCGCTGCTCGATCTCCCGCAGCAAGGAAGCCTGCCGCCGCGCCTTCTTGTTCGCCGCTTCCGGGCCCGCGTCTGAAACACTCATTGTTTGTGTTCAAGACTGGTCATCAGAGCCAGCATCAATGATCGCAGCAAAACCTTTACCATAGGTGAGCTCAGCTGTAGCGTAACTGACATACATCCCCACTAATGTTCGAAAACCAACATTTTCACAGCTGGTTTTCTACATCACTCGGGGGTTCTACATCATGGCTACCACAAGGGCGAGAGGCCGCACGCTCGCGGCACTCAAGGCAACAACAGCTGGCGCGATGCTGCTGGCGTTTGGCGCGGGGGCGCTGGCGCAGGAAGCACCGAAGGGCGACACGCTTCGCCTGCTCAACCTGAACATCTGGAATCGCTTCGAAAGCGATCCGACGCCGATGGCCGGCTTCATCGTCGACGGCAACTACGACGCCATCATGTTTCAGGAGGCCAAGGACTCCTACATGACGCGCATTCCGGAAATCCTGAAGGATGCTGGACGAGGCACCTATGTGGGCCGCCGTGAAGGCAGCGCGGCCATCCTGACGCGTCTTCCGGGAACGCTCGGGCACTTCCAAGCGCAGGATTTCACCAGCCAAGGCAGGAACGTACCTTTCACGACAGTCAACGCAGTCGGCACCCGGCCACAAACTACTATCGGCAGCATCCACATGGATTACTCCGATGGCTCAGCGTCTCGGCTGAGAGAAGCGAAGGCGCTCAATGCCTGGGCCAAGCAGGTCGCTGCGCCGTTGATCATATCAGGCGACTTCAATGCCGGTGACGTTTCAGAACGCGGGCTGCATCGGGTCGTGCAACAGCTGCGCACGATGAAGAGCGCCGACGGCAATTCATTGTACGCATCACTGTCCAACCAATATCTCGATGCCGGCAACCGAGCGCAATCGCTTAGGGTCATTCAAGATGCTTTCCCGGGTCAGGACATCAATAAGCTGACCTGGAAGCAATGGGCGAACGCGCTGGAAGGCGCTTACAATCAGGGCAAGGACATCGGCCTCACGCCAGAAACCTACCCAGTCGCTAGCAACACGCCGGTGACAATGAACGTCCTGAAAAAGCAGTTTATGCTTCTTCAAACCGACTCCCAGCGCGAACCATTCGCACCCCATACTTTGAACGATGGCAGTGTGACATGGCCCTCGGCAGGTGAAGACGCAACAGGCAGTGTTTGGCCGAGCTGGGATCGTGTAAAGATCGACCACTTCCTGGCGGCGCGCCCGTTCGGCAAGTGGTACGTCATTGCCGATGATCCGGCGGACAAGTCGCTCGGCACCTTGCGTGATCTTTACTCCAACGAGGATCCAGCTCGCCCCGTCTCCGACCACGACGCTGTTGCGCACGAATTCCGCTGGATCGGACCGAAGCTGGAAACCTATGCCTCCGGCGCCGCTGCCAAGACGCGCCTCGTTTGGGGCGAGGGCGCTTATGACTTCGACGGCCGCAACAAGGCGTTCTTCCTGACGCGCAACAACATGCGCAAGGACGTGTACCTTGGCCAGATCGCGGACGAGAACGGTAATCCGATCCTCGCTGGTCTGACGCTGGACGAGAAGAAGACGCTGCTGGATTGCGCCGGCACCGATGCGCGGTTTGCTAAAGCCGTGCAGGATTACTGCATCGACGACCATTCCTTCATCGGCGAAACGCTGGTCACCGATGGCGGCACGCTGATCGTGGACGAGGATGCTGCACTGGGCGGCGTCGATGCCGATCTGCGCCTGGCCAATGGCGGATTGCGGATCGCCGGTACGACGATGATCAGCCTCGACCGCGAAGTGAAGCTCGACGCTGCGGGCATCATCGACGTAGCGGATGCCGGCAATGACGTGTCGGTGAAGCGGGCGATCAGCGGGCAGGGCAGCCTGACCAAATCAGGCGCCGGTGCTTTGACGCTGGATGCCGCCAACAGCTATCTCGGCGGCACGATGGTGGAAGCCGGCATCCTGCGTGCGGGCGTCGCAGGCGCTCTGTCCAACAACATGGACTATGCGGTCAACGGCGGTCAGCTCGACCTCAACGGCTTCGATCTGACGGCGGCATCTCTGTCGGGTCTGGGCGGCACGGTTGCGCTGGGGGATGCTTCGCTGACGCTTAATCAATCGATCAACACCCGCTTTGATGGCAGCATCGAAGGCGAAGGCAGCCTGACCAAGACCGGCCAGGGCTGGCTCACCCTCAACGGCGTCAACACCTACACCGGCGGCACCACGGTGCAGAACGGTGGGCTGATCGTCGGCGATGCCGACCATGCCGGCGCGTCCATCCTGGGCAATGTTGCACTGTCCAACGGTGCGATCCTTGCCGGCAGCGGCACACTCGGCGGCCTCACCGTCGCATCAGGCGCAACCGTGTCGCCTGGCAATTCGATCGGCACGCTCAACGTTGCCGGCGATCTCACCCTGCAGGCCGGTTCGACCTACCAGGTCGAGATCGACCCGTCGGGTGCCAGCGACCGGATCAATGCCACCGGTTCCGCGCAGATCGACGGCGCCAACGTCTTCGTTCAGAAGGCACCGGGCACCTACACGCCTGGCCGCTCTTACGAGATCCTGACGGCGGCCGGCGGTGTGGATGGGCGCTTTGCGGCACTCAACCAGAACCTGCCCTTCATCGATCTCGGCTTCACCTACGATCCAACCCGCGTGACGCTTGATGTTCAGCGCAACGACGTCGCGTTCCCCGCCGTTGGCGAGACTGCCAACCAGCGTGCCGTCGCGGCTGCGGTGGAAGCGCTCGGTGGCGGCAATGCGCTCTATGATGCGGTTGTTTGGCAGAACGGCGAAGAGGCCGCACGTGCGTCCTTCGATGCGCTGTCGGGCGAAGTGCATGCGTCCACCAAAACGGCACTGATCAACGACAGTGCTGCCTTGCGCAACGCTGCCAATGAGCGCATCCGCTCTGCCTTCGCGGGTTCGGCTTCGGCCGATATGCCGGTGATGTCCTATGCGGACGGCGCCCAAGCCGTGCAGCCGGCTGGCGCTGCCGGTCCGGCTCTCTGGACGCAAGCCTTCGGCGTGTGGAGCACAACCAAATCCACCAGCGAAACGGCTGAACTCGAACAGTCCACCGGCGGCTTCTTCACGGGCTTCGACGGTGCGCTGTCCGAGACCTGGCGCCTGGGCCTGATGGCCGGCTACAGCCGCTCCTCCTTCGACGTGGACGGTCTCCGCTCGTCGGCCGACAGCGACAACTACCATCTCGGCGTTTACGGCGGCGGTGAGTGGAATAGAACCGCGTTGCGCGCCGGCATCGGCTACAGCTGGCATTCCGTGGAAACCAGCCGCTCGGTTGCCTTCCCCGGCTTCAGCGACGGCTTGTCGGGCGACTATGATGCCGGCACGTTCCAGGCCTTTGGTGAACTGTCGCATCGCTTCGATGTCGGCCAGGCCGCGCTCGAGCCCTTCGCCAACCTGGCTTATGTCAGCTTGGATACGGACGGCTTCTCGGAACGCGGCGGAGCGGCTGCCCTGTCGATCGAGGACGGTTCGATGGACACGACCTTCACCACGTTGGGTCTGCGCGCTTCGGCTCCGTTCAACCTCGGCAGCGTGGCCGCACAGGCTCGCGGGCTGATCGGCTGGCAGCACGCTTATGGCGACACCACGCCGAACACCAATGTCGCCTTCGCCGGCGGCGGCGCGTTCGATGTCACGGGTGCAGCAGTTGTAGAAGACACCGCGCTCGTTGAAGCCGGCATCGACTTCACCCTAAGCAAGAACGCCACGCTTGGCGTGCAGTATGGCGGCCAGTTCGGCTCGGACTTCACCCAGAACGCCGTGAAGGCCAAGTTCAGCCTGAGCTTCTGATCAAACTGAGTTTACACGAACGATAAAGGCCCGCGTCGCAAACGGCGCGGGTCTTTTTGCTAGGAGCGGTGCTCAGGCAGCCGCCGCAAGCGGCAGCTTCACCGGACACAATCCCGGCAGCTCCGGGCCGACCGGAACGATGCCGTTCGGGTTCAGCGCCTTGATCGAGTAATAGCCTTGCTTGATGTGGTCGATATCGACTGTCTCGCGCACGCCAGGCACCGCCAGCATGGTATCGAGATAACCATACAGATATGGGTAATCGGCAATGCGCTTGAGGTTCGTCTTGAACAGCCCGTAATAAGCGGCATCGAACCGCACCAGCGTCACCAACAGCCGGATATCGGCTTCCGTCAGTGTTTCGCCAACGAGGAAGCGCCGGCCGTCACTTAGCCGGCTTTCCAGCGTTTCCAGCATGGCAAAGACATCGTTGAACGCCTCCTCGTAAGCGAGCTGCGTGGTGGCGAAGCCGGCGCGGTAGACGCCATTGTTCAGCTTGGGATAGATCTCGGCGTTCAGTGCTTCGATCTCGCCGCGCAAGGCTTCGGGATAGAAGTCGAACGTCTCATCCGCCAGATCGCCGAAGCCGCTGTTGAGCATGCGCAGGATGTCGGCGGATTCGTTGTTGACGACCGTGCCGCGCTGCTTGTCCCACAACACCGGCACCGTCGCGCGGCCGGTGAAATGCGGATCGGCGCGCGTATAATGCTCGTGCATATAGGTCGCGCCGTTGACCGCATCCTCGGTCGCGCCGGGATAGGAGCCGAAGCGCCAGCCTTGGTCGGTCAGCACCGGCTCCACGATCGACAATGAGATCGCATCTTCCAGCCCCTTCAGGCTGCGGCCGATCAGCGTGCGCGAGGCCCAGGGGCAGATCAGCGCGACATAAAGATGGTAGCGGCCGGCTTCCGCCTTGAAGCCGCCTTCGCCGGTCGGGCCGGCGCTGCCATCGGGCGTCACCCAGTTGCGGAAGCTCGACGTTTGGCGAACGAAGCCGCCTTTGGCATCCTTGGCCTGGACCGGTTGCCAGTCTTCCGTCCACTTGCCGTCAACCAGCATGATCAAATCTCCTTCTGGCTCAGGCTAAGCGATGTGCCCCAAGGGTCTTCGACCCGGATGCCGCTCGTTTGCTGGTGCAAAGCGATGCCCGCTTCTTCGAGCCGGGCAGCCGTCTTGTCGTAAGTCTCGGCATCGGCGGCCAGAAGTTCGACCTCGCGCAGACCAGTGGAGCCGGGCACGCGCTTGGCCGCATTGCGGCTGTTCCAGATGTTGCCGGCGAGGTGATGATGATAGCCGCCCGAGCTATAGAAGCTCGCGCCGGGATAGCGCGCGGTGATGTCGAGGCCGAGCGCATCGGCGTAGAAGGCATCGGCCTCAGGCGTGGCGCCAACCTGCAGATGCACATGCCCGATTATCGATCCCGCCGGTGCGGCCTGCCACTCCAGTCCCGCCGCCGCAGCGCGCAGGTTTTCGATGTCGAGCCGCTCCGTGGTCATACCGAGCTTGCCACTGGCATAAGGCCATTCGGAAGAGGGGCGGTCGGCATAGACTTCGATGCCGTTGCCTTCCGGATCGGCAAGATAAAGGGCTTCGCTCACCGCATGGTCGGATGCGCCCTGGATGGAGAAGCGGTTGCGGGCGAGATAATCGATCCAACTGCCGAGATCGGCGCGGGTCGGAAGCAGGAAGGCGGTGTGAAACAGACCGGCGTCACGAGCCGACGAGCGGGGCGCTGAAGGATCGCCTACCAATTCCAGAAAGACGCTATCGCCGACACCAAGCCGCGCAACCCCATCCGTTTGATCCACAAGAGCAAGGCCCAACACGCTCTGGTAAAAGGCGCTGACCCCTGCGAGATCGTTCACCGTCAGCGTGACCTTACCGATCCGCAGCGGTGTGGAAGATGAGGTGACAGGGGTGGGCATCGAGGATCTTGCTCCCATTGCAGGACGCGGCTGTGTTGCCGCTGCATGATCGTAAGATGCCTACGCCGTATCGTTCACGCTAGGTCACGGTTCGGCGATTGATCGTTCGAAAAAGAAGAACGATCAATCTTGTTTCTGTTGGTCCATCTTCATCTCGGCCTGAAGATTGACAACGCAATTGCGCCCGCGCGATTTGGCCATGTAAAGGCCGGCATCGGCAAGGCCGAGCAGGGCATTCAGCTCTTTCGCCTCTGGTTCCACCGTCGCAATGCCGAAGCTGGACGTCGCCGACAGCGCCACATTGCCAACGTCGATCCTGGCCGCAGCAATCGCCTTGCGGATCTTCTCGGCGATCCGCAGAGCGTCTTTCCCTTCGCTGCCGGGCAGGAGAATGGCGAACTCCTCGCCGCCCAGCCGGCCGATCAGGTCGGTCGAGCGGATTTGTGCCTGGCAGATACCGGCGACCTCGGACAGAACGCGGTCGCCTGTTGCGTGGCCATAGGTGTCGTTGATCGATTTGAAGCGGTCGATATCGAGCATGATGATGGAGGAGGGGCGATCCTGTCGGTCCATCAGCGCCAGCACCTGCTTGGCCTGGCCGTTGAAGGCGCGCCGCGTCAGGACCTTGGTGAGCACATCGATTTCGGCGGTGCGGCGCAGTTCGAGCTCATGCATGACGATGGCGGCCAGGTCGGTCAGCACCTCAAGGTTGGTTGGCGTGAACGATCGCGGCTTGTTGTCGATCGCGCAAAGCGTGCCGAGGGTAAAGCCTTCCAGCGTGCGCAAGGGAATGCCGGCATAAAAACGCATATGCGCCGGACCAGTCACGAAGGGATTGTCCTTCAGCCTGTCATCTTCGCTGAGGTCGGGAATGACAACTGGCTCGCCGCTTTGCAGCACCAGGCGACAGAAGGTGACCTTGCGGTCAAGATTGTTGTCGGGCAGGCCGATGCAGGCTTTCGTCCACTGCCGGTCGGCGGCAATCATCGAGATAAAGGCGATCGGCACATCGAAGATGTTGCGCACCAGCCGCACCACCCGGTCGAAGGCTTCTTCGCGCGGCGTGTCGAGAATGTCGTAGCTTTGCAGGGCCGCCAGACGCAGATGCTCATCGACGGTTCCGCCATCGAGGCGCGGCATACGCATTTGCGTGGAAGGATGTGGCATAAATCAAGTCCCGGCAGATCTTGCGGGGAACAGTGTCGGCGCGAACGACCTAAGAAGTCGTTGCCGAAACAGTCGATATTCAAGCTTTCCAGTCTCAAGAACAAAACGGCCCGCGCTTGATATGCGGGCCGTTCATTGATGTCACACACTTACTTCTTGGCGACGATCTTCTTGATATGATCCATGTGCATCTCAAGTGCAGGCAAAGTGTTCTTTGCAAAGGCGACGACTTTCTCGTCGTCACCCGAACCTGCATAGGTGCGGAATAGCATCACGGCTTCCATATGCGCCTGCGTCTGCATGTCGATGTAAAGCGCGTCGAAGTCCTTGCCTTCGGCATTTTCCAACAGCTTCATCATCGCGGCATGCTTGGGAGCATACTTCATTGGCGGGGTCTGTCCCGCTGCCTTCAGATCTTCGCCAGCCTTGGTGTGATCCTTGATCATATGCTTGGCGAAGGCCTGGATGTCTTCGTCCTTGGACTTCTGCTCGGCAAGCTTGCTGGACTCGATCTCAAACATGTTCGAGCTGGCGACCATCTCGACGAATTTCGGCGTTTCCACCTTCATCGCCGCAGCAGCCTTGTCTGGATCGCCAGCCTTTTCCTGCGCCATCGCGGAGGAGGCGAGAAGAAGGCTGATGGCAACGGCACTGAGGACCTGTTTCATGGGTCTGGTTCCTTTTAAGGGACAGTTACTTGGTCTTGGCGAAAGCAGCCTTCAGGTCGGCAACGGCGAGATCCGTGGCTTCCTTGGCTGATGGTACGACCTTGGCCATGCCGAAGAACTCATGCGTCACGCCGGGATAGGTCTTGGCATTCACCTCGACACCGGCTTCCTTCAGCTTGGCGGCATAGGCCTGGCCTTCGGAACGCAGTGGGTCGATTTCGGCGGTGATCACGGTTGCCGATGGCAAACCCTTGAGGTCGGTGCGGCCAACCAGGTTCAAACGCTCGTCCTTGGTTTCATCCATGGACGGGAACACGTTCTTCACGAACCATTCCATATCCGCCTTGCCGAGCGGCTTGGCTTCCGCGTTTTCCTTGTAGGACTCGGTGTTCATGTCGTTGCCGGCCACCGGGTAGACCAGCAACTGGTGAACGGGCTGGGTGGTCTCGTTCTTCTTGGCCATCAGCGCGACATTGGCAGCAAGGTTGCCGCCAGCACTTTCGCCTGCAACCGCGATGCGCTTGGCGTCGCCGTTCAGCGTGTGAACATTCTCGACCGCCCAGGTGTAAGCGTTCCAGGCATCTTCATGCGCTGCCGGGAACTTGTTTTCCGGGGCGTGGCGATATTCAACCGAGATCACGATCGCATTGGCACCGGCAGCGAGCGCGCGCGGCGTTGCGTCATAGACGTTGATGTCGGCAATGACCCAGCCGCCGCCGTGGAAATACACGACCACTGGCAAGGCTTCCTTGGCGGCACCATCCGGCGTGTAAACGCGGGCGGCAAGCGCGCCGTTTTTCGTGGGAATGCTGATGTCCTTGGTGAGGACCTTGGATTCCGGCGCAGACGGAATTCTCTTTTCCAGCTGCACAGCCTTGGCGGCATCAGCAGGCGTCGCCTGGCTGCGGGCATCCGGCACAGACAGCGTATGGATCGGCTTGACCTCGAGATCGGTCAGCTTGTCGAGCACGGCCTTCATTTCCGGAGAGGGGTCTGCAGCAAACGCTGCGGGCGGGAAGATAACGCTGGCCGCGAGCAGGGCGACGGCTGCGAACCGGTTCGATGTCATATGCATGGGCTTGCCTCGTGTTGGGTGTCCTGTGCAACCGAGAGCTCAGCGGAAAGTTCCTTTGATTTCAGCGTATTAGAAGTGTCTCATCTGTCATATGTTAGCCGACAGCCGATCGCTTGGGCGGCGGCTGGAGTGCGTTCAGCGGAACGCGCAGCATTTATTGCGTTGCCCTTAACTTATGTGCTCGCGGATTGCGTCTGCCTGTGAAATCCTACACCTTGTCTCGGGAGTGGAGTGATCAGTGAGCTTGGACGCAACCGACCATCTGACGATCGAGAGAGCTGACACTTCTGCGGTGCAGGAGCTGGCATCCTCTGCGATGCCGCAGGCGTCGGCTGAAATGGTCGCGCTGATCCCGGCCTTGCGGGCCTTTGCACGAACCTTCTGTCCAGAGCCCTCCGATGCCGACGATCTCGTGCAGGAAACGCTGATGAAAGGCATTGCCAACATCCGCCAGTTCCAGCCGGGAACGCGTCTCAAGTCTTGGCTCTTCACCATCATGCGCAACACGTTCTACACGCGCGCCAAGCTGCGCAAGCGCGAAGCGCCGGGTGGGGCAGATTGCGTTTCGTCGCTGCCGACAGCGGAAGCCACACAGGAATGGACCATTCGCGGTACCGAAATCGAGGTCGCGATCAACGCTCTGCCATCGCAACAGCGCGAAGTGCTGATCCTGATCGGCGTGCTTGGCATTTCCTATGAGGAATCCGCCCGCATCTGCAATTGCGCCATTGGCACGATCAAAAGCCGACTTAACCGCGCGCGATCCACGCTGCTGGAGCTTCTGGGTGAAACGTCGCCCCGAACCGCAATCGAGGCCTATACGCCGATGGTCAGGCCGCTGCAGGCAAGCGCGGCAGCTTGATCTCAGGCGACGGCAGGCTCTGCGCCACCCTCAATCGCTTTCACCAGCGCGTCCACCACGGCAACCGGCTCGGCATCGATCGAAACGGTGATCGCATCTTCGTCGAACTCGGGCACCTGCAAGGCCGCGAACTGGCTGTCGAGCAGTGACAGCGGCATGAAGTGCCGTTCGCGCTTGCCCATCCGCTCGGCGATCAAAGCCCGCGAACCGTCAAGATAAAGAAACGTCACCGGCCGCCCGGCAGCGGCCCGAATTTGATCGCGGTAGCTTCGCTTCAAGGCCGAGCAACCGACGATCAGCCGCTGCGCATGCCCATGCAGCGTTTCGCCGACAGCCTGCAGCCACGGTGCGCGGTCCTCGTCTGTCAGGGGGATGCCCTGCGCCATCTTGTCGATGTTGCCCTGCGGATGCAGGTCGTCACCATCGATGAAGTCGGCATCGAGCTTCGCGGCAAGCATCTGCCCGATAAAGGTCTTGCCCGATCCCGCCACGCCCATGATGACGAAGTGGGTGGAAACGGGGCGTGCGGTGATGGTCTGCATGGTCCTTCTATAAAGCAAGGCCGCCAACCGCCCAAGCCGGAAAGCGGTGGGCTCAGATCTCGGCATGCCCATCTTTTCGCATCACAGAAAGCCCTTGCACCGGGAAGACGCTGGATTATCAGGGGACGTCGATTTCTGACGAGCCGTTGCGGTAAACTTCAGCGAAATCCTAGACGGCCGGCCAAGGGGAGGGTTCCAATGTCGAAAGCTGCATCAATGCCTGCAACGAAGTTCATCCTAACGGTCACGTGCAAATCCACACGCGGCATCGTTGCGGCGCTGTCCGGCTACCTTGCCGAAAAAGGCTGCAACATCATCGACGCCTCGCAGTTCGACGATCTTGATACCGGCCGCTTCTTCGTACGCATCAGCGTCGTGTCGGAAGAAGGCGTCAGCCTCGACGAACTCACCCATGGCCTACAGCCGATCGTCGAGCGTTTCGACATGAATGCCGAGATCCACGATGCCGACAAGCGCATGAAGGTCATGCTGAAGGTGTCGCGCTTCGGCCATTGCCTGAACGACCTGCTTTACCGTTGGCGCATCGGCGCCCTGCCGATCGATATCGTCGGCGTGGTGTCGAACCATCTTGACTACCAGAAGGTCGTCGTGAACCACGACATCCCCTTCCACCACATTCCGGTCACCAAGGAAAACAAGCAGCAGGCGGAAGCCCGCATCATGGAGCTGGTGGAAAGCTCCGGCACCGACCTGATCGTGCTCGCCCGCTACATGCAGGTCCTGTCGGACACGATGTGCAGACAAATGTCCGGCAAGATCATCAACATCCACCATTCCTTCCTGCCGTCCTTCAAGGGCGCCAACCCCTACAAGCAAGCCTATCAGCGCGGCGTGAAGCTGATCGGCGCGACCGGCCATTATGTGACGGCCGATCTGGACGAAGGTCCGATCATCGAGCAGGACGTCGAGCGCGTCGATCACGCGATGACGGTCGAGGAGCTGACGGCAATCGGCCGCGACGTCGAGTGCGTGGTGCTGGCGCGGGCGGTGAAATGGTTCGTGGAACATCGGGTTCTGCAGAATGGCGACAGGACCGTCGTCTTTAAATAATTTAAGTAGAGTATCAATGGCGCTGAAAGCAACGATTTACAAGGCAGACCTGCAAATCGCGGACATGGACCGCAACTACTATGCGGAGCACGGGCTGACCATCGCCCGCCACCCGTCGGAAACCGACGAACGCGTGATGATCCGCGTGCTGGCCTTTGCCCTGCACGCGAGCGAATCGCTCACCTTCACCAAGGGCCTGTTCGACACCGACGAGCCGGACCTGTGGCAGAAGGACCTGACCGGCGCCATCGACACCTGGATCGAGATCGGCCAGCCCGACGACAAGCGCCTCTTGAAGGCCTGCGGCCGCGCCGAGCACGTGTTCGTGTACAGCTACAGCGCCACCAGCAGCATCTNNTCGAGCAGGACACGGTGCGCGTAACCCATGCGCAGAGCCCGGAGGATTATGTTTCGATGGGCCGCGATGTGGAAGCGCAGGTTTTGGCCCGAGCCATCCACGCCCATATCCATCGCCGCGTATTCCTCAACGGCAATAAGACCATCGTCTTCCCGGCAAGCCCCGGCAGCTACGCGTCGGAACGTATGGGCTAACCCCAAAACAAAAAGGCCCGGCTGCGAACAGCCGGGCCTTTTCAAATTGCGATCGCGGGTTCTTAGAACTGCGACGAACCCTGCGTCGGCTTCGAGCCTTCAAAACCCTGGTTGTCATCCGAAGGCTTGTCTTCGTCCGACGAAGTCGAGCCCAGCTTGTCACGAGCGGCTTCTTCGCCGGCGCGCGCGGCCGACTTGATCACCGAGCTGACACGGTCGGCCAGATGAAGGTCGCCGACTTCGACGCCAGCCGGGTTCAGGCCCTGCTTCTCAGCTTCGGACTTGGCCGCGGCATAGGTCTCGGTTGCGACTTCCTTGGCGTGGTCGAGGCCTTCGGAAGCCAGGTTCTTCGCCTGCTCCTTCAGGTTGTCGCTGTATTTG